>NZ_JBRESC010000007.1:0-216718 GCF_056726085.1 Vibrio sp. 2433-A1 | reverse complement strand
CAAATCTAAAGGCAAAAACTTAGACTTAGAGTCTAACCAGTGCGGAGCGGTAGTTCAGTTGGTTAGAATACCGGCCTGTCACGCCGGGGGTCGCGGGTTCGAGTCCCGTCCGCTCCGCCACTTATTCGAGAGTCGTCTCATTAAATACGAACTACAGGGGTGTAGCTCCAATTGGCAGAGCAGCGGATTCCAAATCCGCGTGTTGGGAGTTCGAATCTCTCCACCCCTGCCATATTTAAGGCTCTAGTCGAAAGACTAGAGCCTTTTTGCTTTGTTATGCTTGTATCGATAAAATCTATACCAGCAGGGGTAAGCCAGCTCCTGTTTTCCATAGCGAAGCGTTCCAGTTATCCGGCCTGTTAAAACTGATAATTGAGACGCACCCCTGCGCCATACTGATAGTCTGAGAACTTCATATCACGTAGTTCGACACTAATAACACCTCCAAGCCTTAAGGTGTTGAGTAACTGGTATTGCAGACCGGTAATAAGATCGACGTTCAGACCATCTAACCAACTTTCTGGCTCAATGCTGCTATGAAGCCATAGCTTGTCTGAGACTTTTATCTCACCGAAGATTGCCCCTGAAATCCCAACGTCCTTTGTTCTAAGTCGGGTTCCGGATTTTAGGAACATATACTCTCGGCCGGAATAGATCCCTACACGTAAACCAGCATTACTGAAGTCGTTTTGGTATTTGAATCCAATCTGCGCATGTAGTTGTAGCAAATTGAATTTATTGGAATCAACAAATGTCAGCTCATGGGCTAGCATTGTAGAGGCGTATAGACCGTACCAACTACTAGAGTCGATTCTGGCTTTGACCTGAAAAGGGATTTCGTTGCTGCTTAACGACTGCTTTGATAGCAAGCCTCGAACGTCGAAGTTATCGAACCAGCTGTCTATTGTTGTCATTTGTCCTGCTACACTGCTAAACGGAGACAATAGCATCACCATCAATAGCACTTTATTGACGGTAGTATTCATAGTCTGGATACTCCGAGTTGAATTCGATTAGTGGGATATAACGAATATGACTTGATGAAATCTGAATCGCGATAGCGCCATGTTGAGCGGCTGAGAAAATGCTGTCGCTGCCAACTCCTGAAGAACTCAGAGCTGCACCGCCAGCCCCCGATACTAAGTAGGTGATTCCATTACTGCCGGTTTGGATTTGTAATTGGTGATCGTGTCCAGCCAGGCAGACGCAGACACCATATTGCTCGGCTAATACTTCAATCGTATCTTTCAGATAGGCGTTGTCGTGGTAGTAGCCATAGACCCGTAAAGGGTGATGAGTGACAATGATTTTTCTCTCTGCAGATGATGCATTGAGTTGTTGGTCTAGCCAGGCAATTTGCTCATATCGAGTGCGGTTTTTTGTCATCGGGTAGCTATCTAGAAAGAAGATTTCAGTTTCTACCCCGCTTATGCCAGCATGTTTGGTGTTTACTTTGTAGTAACGAGATGGAAGCTGAAGTATCTGGCTATGCTGCTTGGAAAATTCGATCATCGCATCAGCATTACCATAATGGTCATGGTTGCCTAAAACCGCGTATATTGGTACTGGTTGAGAGTCTGCTTTCATCAGCTCTGGACGTAGGTAGTAATCTTCAAAGTGGCTATAACCTAACGTATCGTCGGGAGAGCTTAGTCCATAGGGGTAGATAATATCTCCGGTATGTATGATCGCATCTACGGGATATTGTTGGTGGTAGTTGGCTATCATGTCGCTAACTTGTTTTTGTTCGTCATTAGCGACACCAGAGTCTCCCATCACGACGAGGTTGACAGTATCGCTCGTGCTTGGACTACCTGACAGGAGAGAAAAAGCGTTGGTTTTCTTAAAGGGAGGTGAGCCAATCTCGATGTAACGATCGGCCGCTCGTTTACTTTGTTGCTCAAGAGGATTGCACCCTTGTAGCAGTGAAGAGGGAAGAAAGGTAAGTGGAAATACTTTTAGCAAGCTCCTTCTTTTCATAATTGCTGAACTAACTTAATCAATGAATTTGCGTGATTATCGGTGAGTTCAGAGCGCAATAATGTTATCTGTTTAATTGTTATTGATAATTAAGATAGTTCTTACGACTGTTTAATTCATTGCCTACAGGTTATTACAGGTATAAAAAAGCCACTCAATTGAGTAGCTTTTAAAATATCAGCTGTGCAGATAATTACTTAAGCATTGCTTCATTGCCGTTTTCACGGATGTGTTTAAGCATACCTTTAACGCCACGTGCACTAGAAGCAACAACGTTGCCTGACTTCATGTAGTCTGTACCGCCAGCGAAATCAGTGATGATAGCACCAGCTTCACGTGCAATAAGCTCACCTGCTGCGATGTCCCAAGGCTTAAGGCCAAGTTCGAAGAAACCGTCAACGCGACCAGCAGCTACGTAACATAGGTCAAGTGCGGCTGAACCAGTACGACGGAAATCAGCACAATCTACGAATAGAGAAGACATGATCTTGAAGTAAGACTCAGAATGCTGTTTCTGTTTAAATGGGAAACCTGTTGCTAAAACAGTACCTTGAAGATCTTTTAGCTGCTTAACGCGAATGCGAGCATTGTTTAGCTGAGCGCCAGCACCACGTTGTGCAGTGAAAAGCTCATTTTGCATAGGGTCGTATACACATGCCACTTCAGTTTTACCTTTGAAGCGTACAGCAATTGATACGGAGAAGTGAGGTAAACCTTTAACAAAGTTTGATGTGCCATCCAGAGGGTCAATGATCCATTGTACTTCTTTGTCTTTACCTTCGATAACGCCATTTTCCTCAGCAATAATACAGTGCTCAGGGTAAGAAGCTTGAATAGTATCGATGATGATAGTTTCCGCTTCTTTGTCTACGTTAGTAACAAAGTCGTTCGTGCCTTTCTGAGTTGATTCGATCTTCTCAGCATTTTCTAAAGATTTAGCAATATGATTGCCAGCTTTTCGTGCAGCACGAATAGCGATATTAAGCATTGGATGCATACTAATTTCCCAACGGATGTTAAAGAACAGAAAAACGGGCGGCAGTATACCAGATAAATCACTAAATGGAAGTGGTTAATTTTTGCTCTTTCGGTTTTTATCCAACAAAGGGTCTGACCATTTTACTCAGGTATATGTTACTATCTTGCGGCTTTATTAACAGTCTTAGGATTAATCAATGCTTAACAACGTTAAAGTTGTCCTTGTCGGGACTTCGCACTCTGGCAATATCGGTTCAGCAGCTCGCGCAATGAAAGTCATGGGCTTGAATAACCTAGTGCTAGTTGCTCCTCAATGCAGTATTGATGAGCAAACCTTAGCGTTGGCAGCAGGAGCCGCTGATATTGCTGAAAATGCGACTGTTGTTGAAACTCTTAGTCAGGCGGTTGCTGACTGCGCGTTAGTTGTGGGCTCTAGTGCTCGTTCTCGTACGCTAGAATGGCCAATGCTAGAACCACGCGAGTGTGGTCAGAAGTTTGTCGCAGAAGGACAAGAAAGCCCGGTGGCTTTAGTATTCGGACGTGAACGGACTGGTTTAACTAATGAGGAGCTACAAACTTGTCATTATCACGTTTGTATTCCGGCTAACCCAGAATATAGCTCGTTAAATCTCGCAATGGCGGTACAGACCTTAAGCTACGAAATTCGAATGGCTTATTTAGATAACGAGCAGAGCCAGTACCCAGCGCAAGAAGAGGTTGAGTATCCTAGACACAAAGAACTAGAAATGTTCTTCACACACCTTGAAAAGGTAGCTAAAGACACCCAATTTATTAGTGAAGAGCAGCCAGGCAAGGTTATGAATAAACTTCGCCGCCTATTTAACCGGGCACGACCTGAATCTCAAGAACTGAACATCCTGCGTGGTGTTCTAACTGCGGTCGAAAAACGTATTTCTCGTGACTATTAAACCGTATAAAGTTAAAGGTTTAATACTTGACTAAAATAGTCAATTAAATACTTGACTAAAATGGTCGGGTATGAAAAAATCCATACCACATAAACGGTGTGGATATGGTGTTATATGAGACTTACATCTAAGGGACGATACGCAGTGACAGCCATGTTAGATGTGGCTCTGCATTCGCAAGAAAACCCAGTACCTTTGGCTGATATTTCAGAGCGTCAAGGTATCTCTTTGTCTTACTTAGAGCAGCTTTTTTCGAAATTACGTAAAGCTGGTTTAGTTACTAGTGTGCGCGGGCCAGGTGGTGGTTACCGACTTGGTGAGGACGCGTATTCTATCTCGATCGGAACAGTGATAGCTGCTGTTGATGAATCGGTTGATGCGACAAAGTGTAATGGTAAGGGAGATTGCCAAGGTGGATCCCGATGCCTTACGCATACACTGTGGCGTGATTTGAGCTCACGTATTAGTGACTTCTTAAATAACATCACTCTTGGGGAGTTGATGAAAGACAATGAAGTACTAGAAATTTCTGATCGTCAAGATTTAGGTCTTACGGTGAACCATGGGTTTACAAATAAAAATACAAGCGCCGCACCCATCGGTGTAAACGTCCGCTCTTAAGCGGTTTGCCTGTTACATTGGAGTAGAAAATGAAACTGCCTATTTATTTAGATTATTCAGCGACCTGTCCTGTTGATCCTCGTGTAGCTGAAAAAATGGTTCAGTACATGACTATGGAGGGTACGTTTGGCAACCCAGCGTCACGTTCACACCGTTACGGCTGGCAGGCAGAAGAAGCGGTAGATACTGCACGTGAGCAAATTGCAGATCTGTTGAATGCAGATCCTCGTGAAATCGTATTCACCTCGGGTGCGACTGAGTCAGATAACCTTGCAATTAAAGGTGCAGCTCACTTCTACTCGAAGAAAGGCAAGCACGTAATTACTTGTAAAACAGAGCATAAAGCAGTTCTGGATCCATGTCGTCAACTTGAGCGTGAAGGTTTTGAGGTGACTTACCTTGAGCCAGAATCAAACGGTCTAATTGATCTTAAGAAGCTTGAAGCTGCGATGCGTGATGACACAGTTTTAGTTTCAATCATGCACGTTAACAATGAAATTGGCGTTATCCAGGATATCTCATCAATCGGTGAAATGTGTCGTGAGCGCAAGATCGTGTTCCATGTCGATGCAGCACAGTCAGCAGGTAAGTTACCAATTGACGTAAAAGAGATGAAAGTTGACTTAATCTCTATGTCGGCGCACAAGATTTACGGTCCTAAAGGTATCGGTGCGCTATACGTTCGTCGTAAGCCACGTATCCGCCTAGAGGCGCAAATGCACGGTGGTGGTCATGAGCGTGGTTTCCGCTCTGGTACTCTACCTACTCACCAAATCGTTGGTATGGGCGAAGCATTCCGCATTGCGAAAGAAGACATGCAGAAAGATTTTGACCATGCCCTCACGCTACGTAACCGTCTACTTGATGGCGTTAAAGACCTTGAAGCAGTCACGGTTAACGGTGACCTAGAGCAACGTGTACCACATAACCTAAACGTTAGCTTCGCTTTCGTGGAAGGTGAGTCACTGCTTATGTCTCTTAAAGACTTAGCTGTTTCTTCAGGTAGTGCGTGTACTTCGGCAAGCTTAGAACCTTCATACGTTCTTCGTGCACTTGGCCTAAACGATGAATTAGCCCACAGCTCAGTTCGTTTCTCATTTGGTCGTTTCACGACTGAAGAAGAAATTGACTACGCAATTGAACAGATTCGTACCGCAGTAATTAAGCTGCGTGACATGTCTCCTCTATGGGATATGTACAAGGATGGAATCGACCTAGATACAGTTGAGTGGGCACACCACTAATCGCAGGTTATTCCCAAAGATTGATAGAGGATTCGAGGTAAAATATCATGGCATATAGCGAAAAAGTAATTGATCACTACGAGAACCCACGTAACGTTGGTTCATTTGACAAAGAAGACCCAGCAGTAGGTAGTGGCATGGTTGGTGCACCTGCGTGTGGCGATGTAATGAAGCTGCAGATCAAGGTAACACCAGACGGTATTATCGAAGATGCTAAGTTTAAAACATACGGCTGTGGCAGTGCTATCGCTTCAAGCTCACTAGTAACTGAGTGGGTTAAGGGTAAAAGCATTGATGAAGCAGCGGCAATTAAAAACGCAGAAATCGCAGAAGAGCTTGAGCTCCCACCAGTGAAAGTTCATTGCTCAATTCTAGCTGAAGATGCAATCAAAGCTGCTGTTGCTGATTACAAGAAAAAACATCAAGAATAAGTATATAATGGGGGCGTTAATTCTCCCATTTCATTCGCCAAAATAGACAAACTAAGGTGCAGTATGGCCATTACAATGACGGAAACCGCGGCAAGTCGCGTTAGAACATTCCTAGATAACCGAGGTAAAGGTATCGGTTTACGTTTAGGTGTGAAAACGACGGGTTGTTCGGGAATGGCTTATGTACTTGAGTTTGTCGATGAGTTGAACGAAGAAGATTCAGTGTTTGAGCACTCTGGCGTAAAGGTGATTATTGATCCTAAGAGCCTTGTTTACTTAGACGGTACTGAGCTTGATTACGTTAAAGAAGGCTTGAATGAAGGGTTTGAATTTAATAACCCTAATGCGAAAAGCGAATGTGGTTGTGGTGAGAGCTTCAACGTTTAATTGAGAGCGCCTATGGGCATTTACTTGCTCATAGGTAGATTACCAAGGACCGAATTCTTAATGAATTATTTCGAATTATTTGGGCTACCAAGTCAGTTTGAGCTGGATGGTAGCCTTCTTTCTTCACAATTCCGTGAGCTGCAAAAAAAATTCCATCCAGATAACTTTGCTACTGCTTCAGAGCGAGACCGTCTCTTAGCGGTCCAGAAAGCGGCCGAGATAAACGATGCATACCAAGTTTTAAAAAATCCTATCTCCCGCGCAGAGTATATGTTGGCTGAAAATGGTATGGAGATTCGTGGCGAGCAGCAAACGATGCAAGATCCAATGTTCTTAATGGAGCAAATGGAACTGCGTGAAGAACTGGAAGATATTTCATCTAGCTCAGATCCTGAAGAGGCTTTGTTTGATTTTGATAGCAAAGTGAGCAAGATGTTTAAGCAACAGCTTGCGGCGACAGAGCAAGAGCTCAACGATTCTGCTTGGCAACAAGCCGCAGAACGAGTGCGTAAGCTAAAGTTTATTGCCAAACTTAAAAACGAAATCGAACTAGTGGAAGACAAGCTCCTCGGCTAGTGAAAAACAAGGAACACCCATGGCACTACTTCAAATTGCGGAACCGGGTCAAAGCTCGGCCCCTCATGAGCATAAGTTTGCTGCAGGAATTGATTTAGGTACGACTAACTCTCTCGTAGCTTCAGTGAGAAGCGGTGATGCGGCAACGTTGAAAGATGAACAGGGTCAAAGCATTCTGCCATCTGTGGTCAATTATTCTGGTGAACCATTGGTTGGTTATGATGCCAAAGCCAAAGCGGAATTAGATCCAAGTAACACAATCATCTCGGTTAAACGTCTTTTAGGTCGCTCTCTTGATGATATTCAACAGCGTTATCCAAACCTCCCATACCAATTTAAATCAAGCGAGAATGGTTTGCCTGTGTTGCAAACGGCAGCAGGTGATAAAAACCCAATCGAAGTCTCTGCTGATATTCTTAAAGCTCTGGGTGAGCGTGCTGAGAAAACCCTCGGTGGTGACCTTTCTGGCGTTGTAATTACAGTTCCAGCTTATTTTGATGATGCTCAGCGCGCAGGTACAAAAGATGCAGCCAAGCTTGCTGGTATGCACGTTCTTCGTCTACTGAATGAGCCAACAGCTGCAGCGATCGCCTACGGCCTAGATTCAGGTCAGGAAGGCGTGATTGCTGTTTACGATCTGGGTGGTGGCACATTTGATATTTCAATTCTTCGTTTATCGAAAGGTGTTTTTGAAGTACTCGCTACAGGTGGTGACTCGGCATTAGGCGGCGATGACTTTGACCACTTACTAGCAGATTACATCCTAGAGAAAGCAGGGATTTCACAAACATTAACTGCTGAACAAACTCGCGTACTACTTAATGTCGCCACTGAAACTAAGATTTCGTTCTCCGAGCAAGAGTGTGTTGAAGTTAACGTTTTAGGTTGGCAAGGCACGGTTTCTAGAGAAGAATTTGAAGACTTAATTCGACCACTGGTGAAGAAAACATTGATGTCGTGCCGTCGTGCTTTGAAAGATGCCGATGTAGACGCAGATGAAGTACTTGAAGTTGTTATGGTTGGAGGTTCTACACGTACACTGTTAGTTCGTGAAATGGTTGGCGATTTCTTTGGTCGTAAGCCATTAACCACTATCAATCCAGATGAGGTCGTCGCGATTGGTGCTGGCATCCAAGCAGATATTTTGGTCGGAAATAAGCCAGACTCAGAAATGCTGCTTCTTGATGTAATTCCATTGTCGCTTGGTATTGAAACCATGGGCGGACTGGTTGAGAAAATTGTCCCTCGCAATACCACGATTCCAGTCGCGCGTGCACAAGAATTTACTACCTTTAAAGATGGTCAGACAGCGATGAGTGTACACATCGTTCAAGGCGAGCGTGAAATGGTTGATGACTGCCGTTCACTTGCGCGTTTCTCACTTAAAGGTATTCCAGCCATGGCTGCGGGTGCGGCTCATATTCGAGTGACTTACCAAGTTGATGCGGATGGCTTGTTGTCGGTGACAGCAATGGAAAAAAGCACCGGTGTTCAATCTGAAATTCAGGTTAAACCATCTTACGGTTTAAGTGATGATGAAGTGGCGAACATGCTGCGTGATTCCATGACTTATGCGAAGGACGATATGGTGGCTCGTGCACTAGCTGAGCAACGTGTTGAAGCGGACCGCGTTATCGAAGGTTTAATTGCCGCAATGCAAGCTGATGGTGATGAGTTATTGTCAGAGCAAGAGCGTCAGGAACTAATTAAAGCGATTGAAGCCCTTATTGAGCTAAGAAATAGCGAAGATGCTGATGCGATAGAGCAGGGTATCAAGGATACAGATAAGGCGAGTCAAGACTTTGCTTCTCGCCGCATGGATAAATCGATTCGAGCTGCATTGTCAGGTCAATCAGTGAATGATATTTAAGAGATAGAGTTATGCCTAAGATTATTGTATTACCGCATGAAGATTTATGTCCTGAAGGTGCGGTTCTGGAAGCGAATTCCGGTGACACTGTTCTTGATGTTGCGCTGAAAAACGGTATCGGCATTGAGCACGCATGTGAAAAATCTTGTGCATGTACGACATGCCATGTGGTGATTCGTGAAGGTTTTGATTCTTTAGAAGAGAGTGATGAGCTAGAAGACGACATGCTAGATAAAGCGTGGGGGCTTGAGCCTGAATCTCGTTTGGGCTGCCAAGCGAAGGTAGCTGACGAAGATCTTGTTGTTGAAATTCCGAAGTACACGCTGAACCACGCTTCAGAAGATCATTAATCATTCGCTCTAATTCTTTATACATGACTACCGCAGAGTAGAAAAGGAAGGTAAGTAATGAAATGGACAGATTCGCGTGATATCGCGATTGAGCTATGCGACAAGTTTCCCGAGACAGATCCTAAAACCGTTCGTTTTACCGATCTTCATCAGTGGATTACAGAATTAGAAGAGTTTGATGATGAGCCTAATCGTTCAAATGAAAAGATTTTGGAAGCTGTGATCCTGTGTTGGATGGATGAAATGGATTAATCTGGGAAGGAAAACCATCCTAGTTAACAGAATTTACTAAAAAAAACGGACTCGATGGTCCGTTTTTTTATTAATTTGACATTAAAGTGTTAACATCTGTGGATGAATAGAACAAGGCGTAGGCAACGCCAGTACAGACAAGGAGAAACCATGTCTACACAGATGTCAGTATTTCTAAGCCAAGACGCAGCCGCTCCGCATTGGGGTGATAACGCGATTCTTTCATTTTCAGAGCAAGGTGCAACTATCCACCTTGGTGAAGGGCACGATCTTGGTGCAATTCAAAAGGCCGCTCGCAAACTTGATGGTCAAGGTATCACCTCTATTTCTCTTTCCGGAGAAGGCTGGGATTTAGAAAGCATTTGGGCTTTCCATCAAGGTTACCGTGGCCCTAAAAAAACCAATCAGTTTGAGTGGCAACCACTTGCCGAAGCCGAACAAGCCGAATTGAACGCGCGTATTAAAGCAACAGATTTTACCCGAGATATTATTAATAAGCCGGCAGAAGAAGTCGCACCGCGCCAATTAGCGACGATGGCAGCTGAGTTCATAAAATCAGTTGCTCCAGAAGGTACGGTTACGGCTCGCATTGTTAAAGATAAAGATTTACTTTCTGAAGGCTGGCAGGGTATTTATGCAGTAGGTCGTGGTTCAGAGCGTACTTCTGCAATGCTACAGCTTGACTATAACCCTACTGGGGATGAAAACGCGCCAGTATTCGCATGTTTAGTTGGTAAAGGAATCACCTTTGATTCAGGCGGTTACAGCATTAAGCCATCTGGTTTCATGACAGCAATGAAAGCAGATATGGGGGGCTCAGGTACCATTACTGGTGGTCTAGGTCTGGCGATCATGCGCGGTTTAAACAAGCGTGTGAAGTTAATCCTATGTTGTGCTGAGAATATGATTTCTGGCCGCGCACTTAAGCTTGGTGACATTATTACCTATAAAAATGGTAAAACAGTTGAAATCATGAACACGGATGCGGAAGGACGTTTAGTTCTTGCGGACGGGTTAATGTATGCAAGCGAGCAAAATCCAGAGCTAATTATCGATTGTGCAACATTAACAGGCGCGGCGAAAAATGCCCTTGGTAATGACTATCATGCATTAATGAGTTTTGATGATGAGCTATCTCATCAAGCGTTGACAGTCGCTCGTGAAGAGAAAGAAGGTCTGTGGCCTTTGCCACTAGCAGATTTCCACCGTGGCATGCTACCGTCTAATTTTGCTGATTTATCAAACATTAGTAGCGGTGATTACTCACCAGGTGCAAGTACAGCAGCAGCCTTCCTGTCTTACTTTGTTGAAGACTATAAGAAAGGTTGGCTGCACTTTGATTGCGCGGCAACTTACCGTAAGTCTGCGACAGATAAGTGGGCAGCTGGTGCAACAGGTGTTGGTGTACGCAGTTTAGCTGGACTTATTCTTCAACAAGCGAATAAATAGCATTAAGAGGCCGAAGAGCCTCTTTGATTACAACAAAGATAAATGAAAGGATACCCTATGGCTCTAGAAAGAACTTTTTCTATTGTTAAGCCCGATGCAGTAGAGCGTAACTTAATTGGTGAAATCTACCACCGAATTGAAAAAGCGGGTTTACAAATCATCGCTGCGAAAATGGTTCGCTTAACTGAAGAGCAGGCGAGTGGTTTTTATGCTGAACATGAAGGCAAGCCGTTTTTCCCTGCTCTAAAAGAGTTTATGACATCTGGCCCGATTATGGTTCAGGTGCTTGAAGGCGAAGACGCGATAGCTCGTTATCGTGAACTCATGGGTAAAACTAACCCTGAAGAAGCAGCATGCGGAACGATTCGTGCTGATTACGCAGTGAGCATGCGCTATAATTCAGTACACGGTTCAGACAGTCCGGAATCAGCAGCTCGTGAAATCGAGTTCTTCTTCCCAGAGTCGGAAATTTGCCCACGTTAATCGTGTAGGCAATAAGCAATAAAATCAGTGCTGCTTATCTGATATAAGCAGCATTTCTATTCTTAAAAAGCATTATCACCAAAGGTTAATTTGTCGTGAACACGCTAAATTAACGCTAGTATTGGTGTGAAAAGTTTTTTTACATACAGAGCACGCCAAGGGTATCAGTCTTGACAGATTGTGATATACTCTGCGCGCAATTTATACCTTATAAACAGAGTAAGACAATGGCAGATTTATCAAAGTACAGAAACATTGGTATTTTCGCGCACGTTGATGCGGGTAAAACTACCACCACTGAGCGTATTCTTAAGCTTACTGGTAAAATCCACAAAACTGGTGAAGTACACGACGGTGAGTCTACAACTGACTTCATGGAACAGGAAGCTGAGCGCGGTATTACAATCCAATCAGCAGCGGTAACTTGTGAGTGGAATGGCCACCGCCTAAACGTTATCGATACTCCGGGACACGTTGACTTTACAGTAGAAGTATACCGTTCACTTAAAGTTCTTGACGGTGGTATCGGTGTATTCTGTGGTTCTGGTGGTGTTGAGCCTCAGTCAGAAACAAACTGGCGCTACGCGAACGATTCAGAAGTTGCTCGTCTGATCTTCGTAAACAAACTAGACCGTATGGGTGCAGACTTCTTCAACGTTGTTGACCAAGTGAAGAACGTACTAGGCGCTAACCCACTAGTTATGACTCTGCCAATCGGTCGTGAAGACGATTTCGTTGGTGTTGTAGACGTACTAAACCGTAAAGCTTACGTTTGGGACGAAACTGGTCTACCAGAAAACTACGAAATTCAAGATGTTCCAGCTGACATGCTTGATGACCTAGAACAGTACCGTGAAGAGCTAGTTGAGACTGCTGTAGAGCAAGACGACGAGCTAATGGAAGCTTACATGGAAGGCGAAGAGCCAACTATCGAGCAGCTAAAAGCTTGTATCCGTAAAGGTACACGTGATCTAGCGTTCTTCCCAACGTTCTGTGGTTCTGCATTCAAGAACAAAGGTATGCAACTTATCCTTGACGCTGTTGTAGATTACCTACCAGCTCCAAACGAAGTTGATCCTCAGCCTCTAACAGATCCAGAAACTGGTGAGCCAACTGGCGAAGTTGCAACTGTATCTGAAGATGAGCCACTAAAAGCGCTAGCATTCAAAATCATGGATGACCGTTTTGGTGCCCTAACATTCGTACGTATCTACTCTGGCCGTCTGAAGAAGGGTGACACTATCCTTAACTCAGCGACTGGTAAAACAGAGCGTATCGGCCGTATGTGTGAGATGCAAGCGGACGAGCGTAACGAGCTAACTGAAGCTCAAGCTGGTGACATCATCGCTATCGTAGGTATGAAGAACGTTCAAACTGGTCACACTCTATGTGATCCTAAGCACGAATGTACTCTAGAAGCTATGATCTTCCCAGAACCAGTAATCTCTATTGCTGTTTCTCCAAAAGACAAAGGTTCTACAGAGAAAATGGGTATCGCGATTGGTAAGATGGTTGCAGAAGATCCATCATTCCAAGTTGAGACTGACGAAGACTCAGGCGAAACTATCCTGAAAGGTATGGGTGAACTTCACCTAGACATCAAGGTAGACATCCTTAAGCGTACTTACGGCGTTGAGCTTGAAGTAGGTGCTCCACAGGTAGCTTACCGTGAAACTATCACTCAAGCAGTTGAAGATAGCTACACGCACAAGAAGCAGTCTGGTGGTTCTGGTCAGTTCGGTAAGATCGACTACCGTATCCGCCCAGGTGAGCCAAACTCTGGCTTCACGTTCTCTTCAACAGTTGTTGGTGGTAACGTACCTAAAGAATTCTGGCCTGCAGTAGAGAAAGGCTTCGCATCTATGATGGACACTGGTGTTCTAGCTGGTTTCCCAACTCTAGACGTAGAAGTTGAACTATTCGACGGTGGTTTCCACGCAGTTGACTCTTCAGCAATCGCTTACGAAATCGCTGCGAAAGGCGCATTCCGTCAGTCTATGCCTAAAGCAGGTGCGCAGCTTCTTGAGCCAATCATGAAAGTTGACGTGTTCACTCCAGAAGACAACGTTGGTGACGTAATCGGTGACCTTAACCGTCGTCGTGGTATGATCAAAGATCAACAAGCTGGTACTACAGGCGTTCGCATTAAAGCAGACGTTCCTCTATCAGAAATGTTTGGCTACATCGGTCACCTACGTACTATCACTTCTGGTCGTGGTCAGTTCTCTATGGAGTTCGGTCAATACGCACCATGTCCAGCAAACGTTGCTGAGCAAGTAATCGCAGAAGTTAAAGAGCGTAACGAGAAGAAGTAATTCTTTAAGTTAGCTAGATAGCTTTAAAAGCCCCAGTCGAAAGATTGGGGCTTTTCTTTTTGTAAGAGATAAAGGGTTCCGGCCTGATAGAGAAGTGCAATATATGCGGTTATTCCATAGAGTGACGAAGGAGCGAGTAGGGAATCTCCAAGAGCTTTCGGTTCGCTTTGAGAGACTCTTAATTCACCTACGGCTACTAGCATCGATAATGTCTAAACCTAACCCATCTAGGTTTTTGCACTCTTCAGCTTGCGTGAAAATCCATTCGCAGAAACGTTTGATTTTGGCTCGTTTGAAATAAGCCCGTGGTGCGCAAAGAAAATAATTGTAGTCGGTTCTTTGAGCGAGGTTACCTATCCTCACTAATTTACCTTCATCAATGTAGCGCTGGGCTAGGGTGTGTTTTGCCAAAGCGACGCCTTGAACCGCCAGTGCACCCTCTAAAACAAAATGAGAGCCATTGTATTTTAAAGTGGGTTTCGAAGCCTTGTGACCCACGTTGTTTAGCCAAATCCCCCAATCTATATCTCGCCAATAGTCTTCGATCAAGTCAGCTCCAGTTAAGTCTTTGAGATCGTAGATCTTATGTTGTTCTTGGTATATCGGGTGGCAAACAGGGTAGAGAAGCTCTTCGAACAGGAGCTCTGAAGTGATGTTCGGGTAGTCTCCAGGTCCATATCGAATGCATAAATCGAGATTAGATTTTTGAAAATCAGCCAGTTCGCTGGTTGGCTCAATCATGAGTTCTAGATCTGGATTCTCTCGTCTGAAGTGACCAATCCTTGGTACTAACCAGTGCTGAGCAAAGGAAGGTAATGTCGAAATGGAGAGCTGGTTAGGATTGGGATCTTGGTTGATTTGTCTAATACCACGATGAAGATGATCAAAGCCTCGTTGAGCTTGCTCGAACAAAATCTCCCCTTCCATGGTTAGCGTGACTTTACGATGCTGTCTCAAAAACAGTTCTGCGCCTAAGAAGTCTTCAAGCTGACGTATTTGTTGGCTAATGGCAGCTGCTGTCACATATAGCTCTTGGGCGGCTAGCTTAAAGCTTCCCAGTTTTGCAGCGGTATAGAAGTAGTAGATTCCTTGCAAAGGTGGCAGTCGATCTTTCACTTTAGTTTTCCTTAACTGAGGGGCAATTTGTATCGTTTGAGTGTTGTCGTCCTATGGTCGATTATTAACCCACTAAATGCAAGAGGGGTAAGTAATCATGGAAACTTCAGAGTTTGGCTACAAACAGAAACTATCTGACACTTTAGTTTGGGATAAAAAAATCTTAACTCTAGTTCAGTGCTGGTGGCGTAACTTTACTACTCGTAAACAGTTGAGCGAGTTACCAGAGCATCTACTAAAGGATGTGGGCCTCACTAAAGATCAGGTTCATCAAGAAAGCATTCGCCACTTCTGGGATAAATAATGAGTTGTAATGTTACTCCGCAATTTCGCTATGAAGCCAATTAGTAAAGGCCACAATACGTTGACGGCGAGGAGACTCATCATCATAAAAGAGGTTGAATTGAATGCCAGGTGTCATACCAATCTCAAAAGGTTTGATGAGTAACCCTCGTTCAACATAGTCGCTCGCGAGTGAATCCGAAGCCAAACAAGCGCCATGGCCTGCCATAACCGCGTTCATAGCATGATCGAACGTGCTGACATCCATCCAGTGAACCGATTTTTTATTCATCGTCACCCCTGCCTGAGCAAACCAGCTTTGCCAAGGGTAGCCGCCAGATTCATAGTGAATCAGCCAAGTCTTTAGTAATTGCTCTGGGTTTGATAGTTCGATGGTTTTGGCTAGGTTTGGTGAACAGAATGGATATATGGTTTCTTCGAACAAGAACTCTTTATGTAGCTTGAGATTATTGTTTAATTCGAGTTCTTCGCCTTGCCAGATCGCGAGATCAGCGTCACCTTGTTTGAGGTTAGGCGCGTCACAGCTGGTGATAATACGAATCGGGATATTAGGATGCTGAGTAGAGAACTTCCATAACCTAGGCAGCAACCAACGAGAAGCAAATGACGGCGTGGAGCTGACGCATAAAAGCCCTTCGACAGGCTCATTTTGGATTTGGTTTAAACCACTAACAATACTTTCAAAGCCGTTAGATACATGCTTGAACAAGATTTTTCCTTGCTCGGTTAGACGCATTTCTCTTCCTTCTCGGACAAAGAGTTTACAGCCTAGGCCATCTTCAAGTTGTCGGATCTTTTGGCTTACTGCGGCCTGGCTTATAAACAGCTCTTCCGCAGCCCTGCTATAGCTATTAAGTCTAGCGGCTACTTCAAAGTAGCGTAATCCCGGTAAGTGGTGCAGCCGCGCATCCATAAACAATCCCTAGTTGATTATTGCAGTAGGCCATCATAGTCGCTTTGCTTTGAAAAGCAAAAAGGAGAGGCGAGCTCTCCTTTCATTATTACATCAATGTGGACGACAAAGTTACTCTTCCCAAACCACCAATTTTCCTTTTGGCCAGTTTTGGCCAACATCATGATATTTCTGCTCAAGTATATGACGTTTGATTTTCAGTGTTGGTGTAAGAATACCGTTTTCAATACTCCACGGCTCTTTGATCATTAATACCCCTTTGATCTGCTCATGAGACTCAAGCTCTGCGTTCATTCGAGCAACCACTTTTTCGGTAGTTCTTTCATACCTTTTGCGATCAAAGTTAGGGAAGTCGTGCGGTACAACAAGCAGTATTGGTGCTGGCAGGCCAAGTCCAATCAAACACATCATCTCGACACGGCTGTACTCGAAGAGTTTCTTCTCTATTGGTACAGGTGCGACAAACTTACCTTTAGCTGTCTTAAAAGTGTCTTTTTTACGCCCTTGGATAGTTAGGTAGCCATCACTATCAATCGAGCCGATATCGCCAGTATGCAACCATCCTTCTGAATCAAACGACTCTTGAGTTGCGATGTCATTTTTGTAGTATCCAGAGAATAGGCCTTTACCACGTACCATGATCTCTTCGTCATCGGCGATTTTTAGCTCAATGCCCGGTCCTGCATTTCCGACACTGCCAATCTTATCTGCTCGGAAAGGGTAGTTAAGCGTGCTATAGGCGAATGACTCTGTCATGCCCCATGCTTCGGTAATATTTAACCCAACACTGTGGTACCAGTCGAGTAGAGCGGGTGACACAGGAGCTGACCCACAGCCTAGCACTCGCGCTTGGTCAAGACCTAGGCCATCGGCCAATTTCTTCTTAATCAATGAATTAACAAACGGAATTTTAAGTAAGATATTGAGCTTTCTCTGCGGCAGCTTGTCTTGAATGCGCTGCTGGAACAGTGTCCATAGGCGAGGCACTGAAATAAACAGTGTT
This sequence comes from Vibrio sp. 2433-A1, assembly GCF_056726085.1. Classification (NCBI taxonomy): domain Bacteria; kingdom Pseudomonadati; phylum Pseudomonadota; class Gammaproteobacteria; order Vibrionales; family Vibrionaceae; genus Vibrio; species Vibrio sp. 2433-A1. Next base: position 199,518 of record NZ_JBRESC010000007.1, on the reverse strand, counting down.
GGCCTTTGCATCTTCACATCTTCGATAAAGGTATCTAATGACTCAGGGAAGGCCGTTTGAACACCGCCCATAATAGAAGAACCAAAGATGTAAACTCGCTCAGTGATATGAGCCAGTGGTAAATACGAAAATAGACGATCATTTTCTTGGATACCGATATGCTCAATCAACTTTTGAACTGACCAGCTAAACGCGCCATATGTGAGCATTGCGCCTTTTGGTAGACCGGAAGTACCAGACGTATAAACTAATGACATCAGCTTATCATCGTAATGCTCTGGGCGATGAGTGCTTGGTTCGTGTGCATCGATCAACTGGTTAAACTGATATTTGCAGTTTGGAGCAGTGTCATAAGGTAGCGAGATAGCAATCAGATCTGGCTTATCATCAATCACTTGTTGAGTTGCTGCTGCATCGTCTAGTTTACCGCCAATCAGGACTTTACTTTCACTGTGCGTTAAGCAGTACTCAATCGTATCTGCTCCAGCGGTTGGGAAGATAGGTACACTAACGAAATCGCCAAGCATCATAGCAAGATCACAGATAAACCATTCTGCACAGTTTTTTGAAACCAAAGCGACTTTATCGCGAGGTTGAACACCGAGTTGATTTAGTGCACTAACTAGTTTTAGCGCTTGTTCAGCCACATCACTAAATGTGTACTCAACAAATTGTCGGTTGATGATTTGTTTAAGATAAACCTCATTGGGGCGCTCCGCTGCCCATTTTAAGATCATTTCGTTTGGTGGTGGGAGAGCACAGGTTGGTTTGCTTAACTCGTTAGGCTGAATCATTCTCTAACTCCGTGTTATTGGCAAAATTATAGTTGTTTTTCTTGTTAATGGAATGTTAACTCTAGCATGTGAATTAAACTGTAGGGAAGCAAATATCAAGAGTTTCCAGTCATCTTGTGACTGCTGTGCAGTTAGTGAAGTTGGCGGTAAACCGCTGGACTGATTCCAGTTTTCTTTTTGAAGATACGAGAAAAGTAAGAGACATCGTTGTAACCGCACTGAAAAGCAATAAAAGATATTTTCTCTTTACGGTAGTTTGTTAGCAGCTGCTTCGCTAAGTTAATTCTTTTGAGGGTAAGGTAGTCACGGAAGCTAACGCCGATAGTCTTATGAAAGAATTTGGAAAAATAGGTCACCGAGTAGTGACAGTATTCTGCTACATCCTCCTCTCTTATTGTCCGCGATAGGTTTTTCTCGATATACCTGAGCATTTCGACCAGATCTTTACTGATGTGCTTATGGCTATGCTGGTTGGTAAGTTTGTTGATATCGAGGATCTCTTGGTGTTTTGTAAATTGGTAGTAGATCTGTTTGTTCAGTTCATCTGACCATAACCTAGCGTCATCCTTACTAAGGTCAAACGTTGAAAATACCACGTCTAGGCTTTCAAGTTCTGTTGGTAGAACGTGTTTATGAAGCACAATGATACGTTTATCTAAGTTCTGACACAGCTTGGCCGCAGTGAGGAAAAGTGAGCTAAACTGCTCTTCATAAAAGAAAAAACAAAAGTGGATATCTGGCTCACTTAGTACAGAGACATCATGACCATAATCTAATATATGGAAGTAGCGCTCGATATCTCTCACGATATCTTTCGAAACGTAAGTGACTGATTGTCCTATCCAATAGCCTTTATGCAGTACATCCACTGTGTATTACCTTTCGATGTCTTTTTTCTTGTTGTGAGGGAGGCATTAATGATTAGCTTAGTACGACTTTGTTTCATTAACCAAGCTGGCTACTGATAGATGGGTCATTTTGGATTTCTATTTTTTGGGCTAATGTCACATTTATAATTATTATGTTTTTTGTCAAGTTTCATAAATGAGACTTAGTGTTAGTTATTCTTGGCGTTATGATATTCAGTTTTATATTCACTTTAACTATATGAGTGGGTTGCTATTTATAATATAGGTCTTGTTGGATGAACCGGGGAAGATAAATGATTATTTAGTATTTGTTCGCTTTTTACTCGATTTATTAACAAGGTTTATAGCAAAAAAGTGCTAAATGTAGACATAATAATCCTAACATCTCCTCTCGAATACCCTCTAAATTATCAATAAGCGTTACAGCTTACTGAACTTTGGAAGGAGACAATCATGAGCACGCTATTTAAAAAAATTTCTACATTTATGAAGGATGAAGAAGGATTGACAGTTGTTGAGTACGTTGTAGGCGCAGGCCTACTTGTTGCTGGCCTTGCAGGTATTTTTGGTACGTTTAGTACGCAACTTGAAACCCAACTAGGGACAGTTTTAGGTAACGCACCAGATGGTTCGGGTGCTGATTCAACTCCGGCTGAATAATATTCTTCGCTTTTATCATAAAATTTTCAAAATAGCCCATAATGAGATTATGGGCTATTTTTCGTTAAGGGATAATAATGAAGATTATTGAGTTTTTAGAGGATGAAGAAGGCTTAACCGTGGTGGAATATGTCGTTGGTGCCGGGATGCTAGTCATAGGGTTTGCTGGGCTATTTGTGGCATTTAGAGCTTTACTCACAGCAGAGTTTGCCTCTCTATTTGATTAATAAAATGAAGAGGCAGCTACATGAATACCATTATTTGGAGTTTCATTTTTATTGTCGCTGTATCTGATGCCAGAGAGCATCGTATTCCTAATTATTTATTATTAGCCATTTTTGTTTTATCTACTTTAGATAAAGTCCTTTTTCATGTGGACTACTCCAATCTAAATTCCTCTTTTATTGCTGGTATTACTTGCTTTATCGGCGCTCTACTTCTTTACTTTTTAAAAGTTATGGCACCAGGGGACGTTAAACTTTTGGGTGTAGTTGGCTTTTGGGTTGGAAGCGAGCATATATTCGGAGTGGTATCTTGGATTGCAGTATCTAGCGTAGTTGTTGGCCTTTTTTATGGGGTATTAAGGTTAGCAGACTCTCCAGAACAGTTCAGGGCAGTTTTTAATAAATATTCAATGCTATTTCAGTTTGGATTGAGTGGAACTAAGGTGCTACGTACCCCTATAAAAATGGAAGAGCACTACCGAATGCCTTTTGCACCTGTTGTTGTTATCGGTTTAGCTCTCTATTTTTATTTTCTGAATTAGTGACAAGGAGTCAATATGGTTCAGGTTAAGTCCGCGATTAGACACAGAACAGAGCTAACGCCGCAAGCTCCAAAGCCTCCTGTCCCTACCACATTTGATGAATTGGGTGTACCTAAGGCAGTTGTTGAAAATCTGGTTATTAAACATATCGCTGCTTACCCTAAATCCGACATTCTCCAGTTGACCAAGCTGCTCTGTATTAACAGTCATATGATAGAGGATGTGATCGCTGGCCTTCGTTCTAAGTCTTTAGTTGAAGTTTTCCAAGCAGCTTCTTCCACGTTTTCAGTTCAATCTACTGGGCATGTACGCTATGGCTTGTCTGATTCTGGTTTACAAGAAGCGGATGCAGCGTTTGTAAAAGATGCCTACCTTGGTCCTGTTCCCGTATCGTTGACTCAATATAGTGAAATGGTTAAGGCGCAAGATGTACGTGCGCAAATGGTTAATCGTGCTGATGTCGAATATGCCTTGTCTGATGTGTTAGGTGCCCACAGAATGGTGAGTGTCCTAGGGCCTGCAATAAACTCGGGGCGAGCCCTTTTACTCTATGGTAGTGCGGGTTCTGGTAAAACCTTCGTTGCAACTAAAATCCTTAACTCTTTGAATACGTCGGTTTATATCCCTTACTCCGTCTTTGCTATGGGGAATATTATTAAGGTTTTTTCTCCTCAGCATCACAAAAAAGTCCGTAGTGATGATATTCAATCTATTACGTTTAAAGAGCATTTTGATCGTCGTTGGGCTTTGTGTGAGCGACCAAGTATTCAAGTGGGCGGTGAGCTCACTATGGAAATGCTTGAGGTTAATCATAGTGAGCACAACAAAGTCTGGATGGCTCCGCTGCAAATGATGGCGAATAACGGCATCTTTATTATCGACGATTTGGGAAGACAACCGATGCCTGTCGATACCTTGTTAAATCGCTGGATTGTTCCAATGGAGTACTTCTACGACTACTTGAACCTACCGAATGGCCAACAAATATCTATTCCATTTATCTTAACCTTGGCTTTTTCTACCAATTTGGATCCTGAAAAGATCAGTGACCCTGCATTTTTACGTCGATTGGGCTACAAAATCCAGTTTGGACCGCTTCTAGAGCAAGAATATAGAGAGCTCTGGAACATAATTTCTCGTTCTAAAAATTTGTCCCTAGCAGAGGGATGTTTCGATACTTTATTTGACTTACACCGTCAGCATGACGTGGGCTTTTACCCTTGTCTTCCTAAAGACATTGTTGGGATCAGCCGAGATATCATCGTATTTGAAGAAGTAGATCCTGTTATCTCTCCTGAAATCATAAGCCGTGCATGGGAAGTGTACTTTACTGCTGATGGCAAGGGAGGAGGCGCTCGATGAGTCGGAATCAAGTCATACTATTATTGTTACTCTCGATTGTATTTGGCTTAGGGGCGGTATTTTTTGCCAAACAATGGATGGATAGGCAATTGCAACCTCAGGTGGAAGTTGAAGTGGTAGAGCGTGAGCCTGTCATTATTGCCGCTCAAGAGATCTTTGCGGGGAGTGTTATTGAAGAGCAGCATGTGACGAGTAAATTATTAGAGAAAGACTGGCGTGACGAATTTCAGTTTACTAAAGCTGAAGAGATCGTCGGTCAAGTTGCCGCGACAACGATTTATCCCGGAGAAATTATTCACCCCAACAGGTTGTCAGCCTCTGGAGAAGGGTCGACTCTTGCCTCTTTAATTCCTGAAAATAAACGCGCGGTGACGATCCGAGTAAATGATGTTATCGGTGTGGCTGGTTTTTTATTGCCTGGTAATAAGGTCGATATTCTCAGCACGGTCAAATATGGCAAGAACTCTGCTTCGACGTCCACTGTTCTAAAAGAGATAAAAGTACTTGCCGTGGATCAGACCGCAAGAAGCAAAGAGAACAAACCTGTTATCGTACGCGCGGTTACTCTTGAAGTGACACCAAGACAAGCTGAAAAACTTCTTTCAGCTCAAAGTCGAGGCAATATCCAACTAACACTGAGAAACCCACATGAAGAAGAGAAGGTCGTTAAGCGCTACGTAGCGCCGAGCGTAACGATTATTAAGGGCACACAGTCTAGCAATATCCGAGTCAAGGATTGAGGTGAGCTATGAGAAATATAATATCTGCAATGATCATTTTGCTATTGAGTAGTGGTATCAGTTATGCGGCGACACAATCAGGCAAGATAGTGACCGTTCCTCATCATAAATCGACCCATGTAACACTCGCGGGTAAGGCGAAACGTGTATCGTTAGGTGACCCTGATGTACTCGACATTGTTATGCTGAAGTCGAATGAAGTATTTTTGATTGGTAAAAAACTGGGCTCAACGAACCTTATGGCTTGGGATAGCCGAGGCCAATTGCTCGAGTCAATCAACATCGAAGTGACTCACGACCTCAACAGTCTTAAAGCTAAACTTTATGAGTTTCTTCCTGATGAAGAAATTAAAGTTCACAGTGCTCAAAATCGTTTAATCTTGAGTGGCCAAGTGAGTTCTCAATCAGTAATGAATATTGCTTTGCGAGTTGCTGAAACATATTCGGCAGGGCAGCAGGCAGACAAAGAAAATGCCTCTTTGAGTAAACAGGTCAATAGCACTGGGGTGATAAACCTACTCACTATTGGTGGCGCACAGCAAGTCATGCTTGAGGTCACGGTAGCCGAAGTACAGCGTACATTAGTACGAAAGTTTGACGCTAATTTTCATTTTTTCCAAACAAGTGGTGGTGAATTCAGTTGGGGCGGGACTTCTGCTGGTGGTGTTATTGATGATGTAAATAACGTCATCGGGCCAATTTTTAATGCACCTGGGGTTGAGAGCACCGGACTACTTGGCACCTTTATTGATAGTAACACCCTATTTACGTTTGCTCTTGATATCGCCAAACAAAATGGGACAGCGAAAGTATTGGCTGAGCCTAATTTGACCGCGTTAAGTGGTTCGAAAGCAGAGTTTCTAGCCGGTGGTGAGTTCCCTATTCCAGTGCCGGATGAAGACGGTATCACCATTGAATACAAAGAATACGGTGTAGGTTTGAAATTCATTCCTACAGTGCTATCGGATAAAAAGATTAACTTAAATTTAGCCGTTGATGTCAGTGAGCTGGCTACCTCAACAACGCTAACTCTCAGCCCTGGTGGTACGAATGGTACTTATGTGATCCCTCCAATTACTCGCCGTAGTGCTTCTTCTACACTTGAACTTGCCGATGGACAAACAATCGGTATTGCAGGTTTGCTTAGTGAGAATGTCCGAGATGTAGTCGAAGAAATGCCAGGCTTTAGTGATATCCCTGTATTAGGGCAAATGTTCAATAGCCAAGAGTATATATCTGGTGAAACGGAGCTGGTTATTCTCGTGACTCCAAGGCTTGCGAAACCAGTCGACAGAAGACGAATTACATTGCCAACGGAATCATTTGTAGAGCCAAATGATTTTGAATACTACCTATTAGGACGTGGTGCTTATATTGCGCCAGCGAGCGGACAGAACAAATCTGAACAAGAGGTCGGTTCATTCGTAGATAACTCTAAGGGTGGTACTGAAGGTACATTTGGACATAGCTTATAGGAGGCAACATGAACAAAGTTATCAAGATAGCCGCGTTGTCCACCTTGTCTGTATTGCTGGTGGGGTGTGTTAACAATGCAGAAGAGTTAGGTTCTCATGTCGCTAAGTTACAAACCGAACAGACGTACAACCCTAACGCTACTCTAGACAACCTAGGCGTAATCCCAACAGGGAGTGGCGAGCGAATGGAAGGGGTTTATCAAACTTATACGGGTAAGAAAGATTCAGAGCTAGCTGGTACAGATAGCCAAATATTGGAACAATTTGGCCAATGATATTGAAGGTAAAAAGGGGGGAGCCCTTGTATCTAAAGGGCTGATTCGCTAACGGACAAATTGCTGCTTGGTAATTCTGACATATTGCTTGGTGTTTCCTACAATTAAAAATATCAAAATGAAAAATATAGAATACATCGTGTGATTGAATTTAAAAGGTGTGGTTAGGTGGTTGGTCAGTTTTCTTAGTCTAACTAGACAAGTTAGGTTTAAGACGATAGAGGCCATGCGTGTCTTTGACTCGGTCAGCATGGATTGCTAGGAGAAAGTATATGGGAGAGGCGGTTAAGCTAACACCGAATGGAGATAGTCCTATTAGACTGAAGACCAATATTACTATTTGGGTTTTTTACTCATCCGATGCGTTTCACCTTCACATTAGCCACGAGTTGTCTAAGTGTCAGAGCGTGAACTTTGAGATGATCTCATTTCATGGTTTAGTTGTTGCCAATTTAGCCCATTTTTCACCACCTGATTTGATTTTTGTTGAAACAGGGCCTAACTGGGCGCAGAAAATTGTCGAACTTCAGCAATATGAAGCACCAGAGTCACAAGAGTCTTCTCATGAAGCTTCGCTGATAGTTTTTGGTAATGAAAATGACAATGGTGCATTGAAAATTGCGCTGCGAATCGGTGCGATGGACTTTATATCGGATAAGGCGGTTCTTGATGAGCTTATTCCGATGCTACGCAATATTGCAGAAGAGAAGGTCGCGACGCGCAATTTGGGTGAGTTAATTGTCTTTATGAATACTAAAGGTGGAGCCGGGGCCTCTCTTATTGCTTTGAACACAGCTATAACACTTGCGAAAAGACAGTCTGATGAAGTGTTATTAGTTGATCTTGATATGCAGTTTGGAGTAATTGAAGACTATCTGAATGTCCAGTGCACTTATGGTATTGCAGATGCAATAGCGAACGTTGCGGATCTTGATGATGTTTCTCTAGGTAGTCTTGTGACTAAGCATGACTCAGGTCTACATATTCTTGGATTTAAAAGAGAAAACAGTCACGAAAATTTTGAAAAAGTAAATCAGTTGAATAAGTTAATTCCTGTTCTACGTGAGCGTTATCCATTGGTTGTTATTGACTTATCACGTGGTTTGGAACGTCAATTTGGTTCAGTAATATCACCAGCGACGAAAATTTTTTTAGTGACTCAACAAAACTTAGTGGCTGTTAAAAATACGACTCAAATACTTAAGGCACTGACGTTTGAGTTTGGTATTGGTAAGGATCAAATGGAAGTCATCGTTAATAGATATGAAAAACGTCAGTCCATCAAGCTCAAAGATATTCAAGATACTGTTGGAAGCGTAAAAGTTCATACCGTGCCAAATGAATTTAAGGTAGCAATAGAGAGTGCCAACTTAGGTCGTCCATTTATTCAAGCGAAGAAAAGCAGTTCGATGTCAAAGTCAGTTCAGAGGTTAGCGAATTCCCTGCTGCCTGAGCCTGAAGAGAAGAAAGGTTGGTTTAAAAGAATGTTCTCGTAGCGGATACGAGTTAATAAGGGAGCTTTCATGTTCTTCAAAAGGAAAAATATAAATCCAGATTTACAGCAAAAAGTTGCCGAAGCAGAAAAAGAACAAAAACAGCAGCAAGCTGTATCCGTTGCGCAAGCATCTATTGCTGACGCAACTCCCCCGAAAGAGGCAGCAGAGTCTTTTCAGGAGCGTAAACGCTTGGAAGCAGAGGCGAAAGGTCACGCTGTAGAGGAAGCTAAAAAGCAATTAGAACTAGAGCTATCGGTCAAACACTATTACCACCAACGCTTACTTGAAACGTTGGACTTGGGTCTTTTGGCAAGTTTGGAGAATGAAAGAGCTAAGAAAGAGCTCCATGATGCCATCGTTCAATTAATGGCAGATGACCAGACTCATGCCTTGAGTGCAGAAGGGCGTAAGCGCGTTATTCAACAAATCGAAGATGAAGTGTTTGGCTTGGGGCCACTAGAGCCTCTACTCAATGATGCCACGGTGTCTGATATCTTGGTTAATGGGCCTAAACACGTATTCGTTGAGCGAAGAGGTAAACTTGAACTGACGCCATATACCTTTCTTGATGAACGTCATTTAAGGAATATCCTTGACCGCATTGTTAGCCAAGTTGGCCGACGTGTTGATGAAGCTTCACCTATGGTGGATGCTCGCTTGGCGGATGGTTCTCGTGTCAATGCGATCATCCCTCCACTCGCACTTGATGGTTCATCGGTATCTATTCGTCGTTTTGCGGTGGAAAAACTTAATATGGACAACCTATTGAACTTCAACTCTCTCTCTCCTGAAATGGCAAAGTTTGTTGAAGCGGCAGTCAATGGGGCGATGAATGTGCTTATTTCCGGCGGTACAGGTTCGGGGAAAACCACCACATTAAATATCTTTTCCAACTTTATCCCTGCGGATGACCGCATAGTTACCATTGAAGACTCGGCAGAGCTCCAACTTCAACAGCCTCACGTGGTTCGATTAGAAACACGTCCAGCTAACCTCGAAGGGAAAGGGGAAATAACCCAGCGAGATTTAGTGAAAAACTCATTACGTATGCGACCCGACAGAATTGTGCTCGGGGAGGTACGTGGTGCGGAAGCTGTCGATATGTTAGCGGCAATGAATACCGGTCACGATGGTTCGTTGGCGACTATTCACGCGAATACGCCGCGTGATGCTCTTTCTAGGGTAGAGAATATGTTTGCAATGGCAGGTTGGAATATGTCAGCGAAAAACCTTCGCTCCCAGATCGCTTCAGCAATTCATTTAGTCGTACAGATGGAACGTCAAGAAGATGGTAAGCGGAGAATGGTGAGTATCTGCGAAATTAATGGCATGGAAGGCGAGATCATTACCATGTCCGAGATCTTTAAGTTTCACCGTAAAGGAATGGATGAAGAGGGGAATGTTCTCGGACATTTTACGGCGACGGGTGTTGTGCCTCAATGTCACGATCAATTGGCGAAAAAAGGTCTTCATCTACCATTTGAAATTTTTAATGAGTCAATCTCATAAAGGAGGGAGTTATGCAGCAGGATGCAACGCTCTTTTTTGTTTTACTTTTTTTCGCCGTGGTGTTTATTTCACAAGCGTTAATCCTTCCTGCTGCTGGTAGTAAGGCTAAGCATAAAGAACTCTCTGAACGACTGAAAGAATCTCAATCTAAGCTGGATGAAGAAGCGCGTTCTTTGCTACAAGAGCATTATTTGAAGAGCTTAACACCGTGGGATAGGCGATTAGTGAAAATTGCAGCCTTCTCGTCACTTAAGAAATTGATTGAGCTTTCCGGTTACGACTGGAGTTTAACCCAAACTCTTCTTGTGACGAGCTGTTTATCACTGTGTGGCTTTTTAATCGCCCTGCTTATTGGTCAACCTTTTTATGTCGGCCTAGCAGCCATTGTCGGTGTGTGGGTTTGCTTGTATTTTTGGTTAAGTAAAAAAATTTCAGATCGCTTATCTGCGTTTGAGGAGCAACTCCCCGAGGCATTGGACATTATGCGCCGTATGCTCCAAGCAGGTCAGCCAGTGACACAGGCGTTTAATGAAGTCGGTTTAGAAATGCCTGCGCCAATTGGTGTCGAGTTCAAGAACATGTTCAATTTGCTCAACTATGGATACGACATGCGCATGGCTATCATGCAAATGGCAGAGCGAACGCCGACGGTATCTATGTTAGCTTTTTCCAGCGCGGTAATTTTACAAAAGGAGACTGGCGGTAATCTTTCTGAAAACCTAGAGAAGGTGTCCAAAGTATTGCGCTCACGTTTTAAGTTACAACGGAAGATCAAGACGCTTTCTGCTGAGAGTCGCCTATCTGCGTGGATATTAGTACTGTCTCCATTCGTTCTTTTCATCTTTCTTAGTGTCATTAATCCGGGTTATGTAGAACCACTCTATACTGATCCTAGAGGCATGAAAATTGTGAGTGGTGGCGTGGTGAGTTTGTTTATAGGCTCACTGTGGATACGAAAAATCATTAATTTCGAGGTGTGATATGGAATCAATATTCGATCTAATTTCATCTTACGAGATTGATGAACAGACCTTTTTTCTTGCAGTGATATTAGTTGCGACAGTACTGCTGATGTTTACCATCTCTCTGATTCTAATAAGCTCTAAATCACCTTTAAAAAGCCGACTTGCGCGATTAAAAGATGCAACTCGATCAGACACACTTAAAAAAGGCAGTCGATTAGAAAAGTCTTTAGAATCGTTAGCGCCAGCAATGAAATCTTCAAACTCCAAGGAGAGCGAAAGTATTCGCGTTAAGTTGATGCATGCCGGTTACCATGATGCCAGTGCTTTGACATTTTTCTACGCGATGAAAGGTATTTCAATGGTGGTTGGCTTCTTGATGGCGGCAGGTATTTATTTTTTCGCCCCAGAGATGTCGATGCGTAATGTTGCGATGATTGGTAGTGTCGCTTTTGGGCTTTATTGCCCAAATGTTGTCTTGAGTATGATGGTTGATAAAAGGCAGTCAAGAGTTCGTAGTGGTATTCCAGATGCGCTCGATTTGCTGGTGGTTTGTACTGAATCTGGTTTAGGTTTTAATGCGGCTCTCAGAAGAGTGGCTGATGAATTAACCATTTCGCATCCAGACTTTGCTGACGAACTGGATACGGTGTGCGTCAAAATAAATGCTGGTGTCGAGATGTCGGATGCGTTTAATGATCTCGTTAAGCGGACAGGTCTAACGGAAATTGCAGGTCTAGTGACTATGCTGGCTCATGCGTCACGAATTGGTGGTAGCTTATCGCAAACATTACGTGAATATACTGAAGATTATCGTGACAAGCGCAATCAAGAGATCGAGGAGATAGCAGCTAAGATTCCAACTAAAATGATCTTCCCACTGCTGATTTTCATTTGGCCTTGTTTCTTTATCGTTGCGATTGGGCCCTCAATGTTGCTATTCACCTCAACTATGGGGAAATAAGGACAAATTATGAAAGGATTTAAAGTTGTTGCCACTCTGTTTTTTACACTTTTACTTGCAGCTTGTGCCTCTCAAGAACCAAGTCTAGATACCTCTTTATATGATGGTAAGCCAATTGATACCTTATCGTCCGAAGAGCCTCCTAAGACAGAGAAAGAAGCGATTATGCGTGGTGATACGGCACTGAGTAGCGGTAATGTTGATTTAGCTTTGTATGAATACATCCGCTCACTTGCTTTTGAAAATGGTCAATTTAGAGATCGCTCTTTGTATAACATCGGCCGAATTCACCAGTCTCGTGGTAATCTACCTTTAGCGGATAAAGCTTACTCGTTAGCACTGGAAGAAAATCCGAATAATGTTCAAGTATTGGAGCAGTTAGGGTCTATATACAGTAAAAATGGCGATATCAACCAAGGTAAGAGCTATTTTTTACGGGCAATCAACGCCGATCAAATTCGTTTTGGTAGCAGTGAAACTTTGGTTAGCAAAGACCTTCAATCTTCGAAAGAAGTCGCTGAGCTCAAAAGTGACGCTAAATCACCAGAGTTCGCTTATATGGGAATGGGAGTCATCGCTGATCTGGAAAAAGATCATTCACTGGCTCAGGCATTCTACAAACAGGCACTAAGCATTGAACCTAATTCAGCGAAAACATTAACCAATGTCGGTTATTCGTTTTATATGTCGGGTGATTACCGCAAGGCGCAAAGGTTTACCCTAGAAGCGCTAGATAAAGATTCAGGTGATGATAAAGCTCTGAATAACCTTGCTTTGATCTATTTAGCAAAAGGGGAGATCACTCGGGCGATCAACGTTTTCTCTCGTCATATGGATAAGCCAGAAGCGCTTAATAATGTTGGCTACTTTCTGCTCCTCCAAGGTAAGCCCGACCAAGCAATTCCTTATCTACAACAAGCGATTGATACTAAGAGTACTTACTACAAGGTTGCAAACGAGAACCTAGAACGAGCCTTAGCCTTAGTGAGAGAGGGTGAAGCTTCAGACAAGCAATGATCAAAAAGGGAGAACCATGTTCTCCCTTTTTTATATTTTAAACCTTGCTGGTGTTAAGCGAGGTAACCGCCGGCAATCCCGGCTACGATATAGAAAGCTACCATCCACACGATTGGTAGTTTTAATTGTTTTAGTAGATAAAAACCAATCAGCACAAAGGCAATATCCCAGGCGTTGACTACAGCACTGGTAAAGACTGGTTGATAGAGCGCGGCAACTAACAGGCCAACAACGGCTGCATTAACGCCATTGACCGCGCCAGACACTTTTGGGTTCTTAGCCAGCGATTGCCAGTTTTTAAGTACACCCAGTAGCAGTAAGAATCCGGGTAAAAACACCGCAATTGTCGCAACAAGAGCACCAACAATCGGTGACTGAGGCATGAGTTCGTAACCAATATAGGTAGCAAAGGTGAACATTGGGCCTGGAACAGCTTGAGCTGCCGCGTAGCCTGTTAGGAATGCATCTTGGCTTAGTTGGTCACCAACAATGTTTTGTAGCAATGGAAGGACGACATGGCCGCCACCAAACACTAGGCTACCAGCTTGGAAAAAGTCGTTAAACAGCCCCAGCATCGGTATCGTTGCTGCAACGAAAGGTAGGCCAATTAGTAGCAGACCAAACAAAGCCAATGGTAAAAACGACGGTTCAAACTTACCAGTGTAGTTTTGTTCTTGATTGCCAAGGAACTTCATCCCGACTAGGGCTGCGAAGAGTAATACGATGATTTGCGTGCTAATGCTTGGTACCACTAGTAGCGCTATGGCAGTAATAAGACACAAGCTAACCGACAGCTTATCTTTACAGAAATTCTTGTACATTCCCCATGCGGCATCAGCGACGACGACGACCGCTAGTAGCTTTAATCCATGAACAATGCTTTGAAACAGTGTGGTTTCGGTTAGTTGGCTACTAAGTATTGCCAGAGCGAGCATGATCAGTACAGATGGCAAGGTGAAGCCAATAAAGGCCATGCAGGCACCCGGTAATCCACCGCGTTTATAACCTAAAGCAAAGCCGACTTGGCTTGATCCTGGCCCCGGTAAGAATTGACTCAACGCGACAATTTGCGCGTACTCTTTATCTTCTAACCACTTAAGCTTCTCTACAAACGTATTGCGAAAGTAGCCAATGTGGGCAGCAGGACCGCCAAAGCTAATCCAGCCTAACAAGAAAAAGGTTTTAAAAATGGACAACATAGTCACGTTACTCGATTAACAAATACTGCCCATAATGTAATGAATCAACTAGAATGACTCAAATTGATAGTTTTAATGATCATCATGAATCATATGGGATGGCATGGATGAAAGAGTTTAATTGGAAAGGGGTCGACCTTAACCTGCTGGTGGCCTTTCAAGCCTTGTATCAGTCGAGCAGTGTTAGTTTGGCGGCGGAGCGTTGTTTTGTCAGCCAGTCGGCGATGAGTCACACTCTGCAACGAATGCGAGCTTTGTTTGATGACCCTCTGTTTGAACGAGTGGGAAGTAAAATGGAGCCTACCCAGCACGCTCAAGATATTGCACCTGTGATTGACCAGTTATTAGCGAACATTAAAAACGATCTATTGGTTAAAAAGCATTTTACCCCTAGCAGTTATGCAGGTGTTTGGCGTATTGGGTTAACGGACTATGCTGAGCAGCTGTTCGCCCCATTGCTATACGATGCTATCAAGCGGGAATCGCCAAATTGTCAGGTGAGTTTTTACAACGTTAACCGCAGTAATTACGTCGAAATTGCAGAAAGTGAGTCGCTGGATGTGGTGATTGGCAGCATAGAAAACTTAAATCGTCGTTTCTTATCGGAGCACCTATATACCGAGCAACATTTGTGTTTGTTTGATCCCTCTGCGGTTAACGTTTCAGAGCCGATGAGCATCGAATCTTTTGTTGCACTGGAACATGCATTGGTTAGCCCTGATGGCAGTTTGCAAACTCAAGTCGATAAGCGATTGGCGAAGTTAGGCTATGAGCGCAGGGTAGGTGTCGCATCACGCAATTTCCTGACCATTCGCCGCTTGTTATTGGGCCGCCAGTTGATCTGTATTGTCCCTAAGCGTTTTGCTGAAATGGAAGCCTACACTCATGATCTAAAAGCTCTTGAGTCACCGGTAGACATTCCTGATTTTGATATTCGTCTGCTCTACCTGAAGGTGAGTCAGCATGAGGAAAAAAATCGCTGGATTCGTCGTGTCGTGAGTGACACAGTCCGCCAATAAATCATTATTGTTTATTGGCAGGTAGAGCCAACCTACCAACTAGATTTGCCCATAATAGGTGAGAAAATTGCGGGCAATTGACACAGATTTAACCACTCTAAGCGGGTTTGCCACTACTTTACCGCGTAAATTAACGATAAAACGAACAGCCCAAAGAGCGAGTGTATGTTTGCAAACAAAATCAAATTGATAACACTGTTGTTAGCCGCTGGTTTATTAGCAGGGTGTAATGGTGGTTCTGGAAATAATGGTCAGAATCCGCAGAATCCGCAGAATCCGCAGAATCCGCAGAATCCACAAAAAGTATTAAGTAATACTGAGATCGTTGCTCAATTAAAAGCCAAGTTTCACCTTTTGGATGATGATGCGCAATATGTAGTTAAATATCATCATGCGGATGCGTTAGCCGTGGTACAAACAGAAAATCCGTTGATGGCGAATTTAACTTATACGTTTGAGCCGGCGACTCCAATTGCAGCAGGGCTTAACCAATCTATTTCCGGTCCGGTTAATTGGTCTGTACAACAACAGCAGAATGTGCGTCGTATGCTCGGCCAAATCGCTTTTGTGATTAATAGCAAAGCGTTTATCGACCGTTTTAATAATGCTGGGTTGGATAAGCTTAACTCACATGCGTTTTCTTCGGGTTGGCAGTCGGTTGATGCTGGCGTTCCTCCACAAAATTATCAACAATTTAAAACCGTAGTGAATTTAGCGATTAAGGAGTGGAAAAATGATGGAGACTCTAAGACAGACCGTTACCACTTCTACCTTGTGAATAAAACTTCTGGGGGGGATGCATTTGGGCAAATCCAACGCCCTGAGGTGTATTTAAGTGCGTCAGGTATGGCGAATGACTCTACTACTAGTAGCCCTGCACAGCTGCATAATAGTGCTTCATTACTATTGCATGAATTAACCCATACTTGGGGGTATAGCCATGATGGATTTAATGATATGACGCCTAATAATATCCCTTATTACGTGCAAGCGATCACTTGGCCAGGTGGAATGAATTTGACTGGATGTCCAAAATTTATGGACGAATGGGATAAAGCAAATACAAACAACCCTCTAGGCCGCTGTAATTTGTATCCAAATGAGAAAGACCCAGCTTTAAACCCTAATATGACCCCAGAACAACTAAAAAGTGTGAGTCTATTTACTCGCTTCTTTGGCCCGTCTGATATTAGTGCTCGTCACTCATAATTAATCAATCAGCACCTAAGTGAGAGCTTAGGTGCTGATTGTGTTTATCGAGGTTACGCCTACTTAAAGTGGCTGTATCCTAACCCTAGAGTTTTTACCCTTAGTATTTGGGGAAAGTTAGTCTGTTTGCGGAACAGTGGATTGGCTTGGCTGTTTATCAAGCTTAGCTGTCTGTTTTTTCTCAAAGCGAGAGATCCACCACCAAGCTAGACCCGAGAATACTGCCGTCATAAACACATTGATGAAGAAGGCTCTCACTAGGTCGACACCTGACGGGAATGCTGATGCGGTCATGCTGACGACAAAGATAGTGATCAGTACTGATACTACACCCATACCTTGTTTACGTGTGCCCATGCGGAAGTCACGTGGCGTATCATCATGTTTCAGACGGAAAACAAAGTAAGCAATCATGATGAAGATTGGTGGTAGCATTGCGGTACCCGCAGTCAGGTTGATTGCTGTGTTCATCATATCTTGCACTGATTCTGAACCGAAACCGTTGACGATAAGCATTACGAATACGAACGCGAATTGCCACCAAGCTGCACGCACAGGAACGCCGTGTTCATTTAGCTCAGTTGTTTTCTCGCCGTAAACGCCTTTTGGAATTTCAGAGAAGTGGATTTTTACCGGTGCCGCTGTCCACATCATCATTGAGCCGAACATCGCAACGAATAGAACGATACCGACGAAGCGACCAACCAGTGACTCAGAGATGTTGAAGTATTGAGCCATACCCGTAAAGATTTCAACCATACCGCCTGCGTACGTAAGGTCTTCACGAGCAACGAATACGTTTACCAGTAGTGAACCAACTGCGTACATTGTGCCGATAGCAACACCAGCTGCGATGATCACTTTGATGAATGACTTGTGACCGCCTTTTACGTCATTTAGGTAAGCCGCTGCAGTTTCAGCACCGCCCGCCGCTTGGAAGATCCAACACATGATTCCTAGCGTTGCCCAGTTGATGGTTGGTGTCATCGCTTCAAGTGTGATTGGTTGTACTGGTTCGTGGTTGCCGCCCAGCGCCATTAGTGCACCAATAACATAGATAGCAAATAGGGCAAATACGCCGTAAGCCACGATTTCAGAGATCTTACCTAACCAAGATGCGCCTTTGGTTGAGATATGAGTCGCCGCCGCAAATAGAGCGATAGAGATTGCAGACGTGACCATAGGTGAGAAGGCGTACTCGTAGCCCAGCATTGCGTATGATGCGTAAGCAATAACGTTAGGTAATAGGGATACGAACCAGAACAGGTTTACGAACCAGTATAGGAATGAGCCAAGGTAAGCGGCTTTTGAGCCAAGTGGCTTCTTCAGCCAGTCATACATGCCTGACTCTGAGTTTTTGTTTGCTGAAACAAATTCAGCAATGATAAAGACGAACGGGATGAAGTAGACAAGGGTTGCAAGCAAAAAGATAGGTGCCGAGCTTAAACCCAGTTCGATATTGTTGTTTACAATGTTGCGAACATTGAATACCGCTGCAAATGTCATGGAAAGTAGGGCGAATTTGCCTAACTTACCGCGCATAGATTCAGACATAGTGTCCTCCGATGAATCACGTCAATTCCCTTCGAACATCAAGTCACTGTGCGATTGAGCGTTCTGTCATCCAGCGCGCATAGTATGCGAAGTCGCGATAGGATCCAGTGCCCATGCATGCTTTTGTGACCTTGATGCCTCCGGTTGTAGTAGTTATTGGCTGGGCCAGAAATACTGACCCAGTGTGTTGTGTTTATTTATTTAGGAAGTAACCATCTTCGATAGTGACTTTGAGCACGACTTTGCGTACGCGGTTATCACCATGGAAGCGGTAAGCTTTACTGTTGTCGAAAATCGCCACTTGGCCTTCATGCAGTTCACGCTGTTCGCCATGACCGATTAGGTATTCACGGTCGGTTTCATCGCGATAAGCATCGACAAGCTCTAGTTGAGATTTGTCAGCAAACTCGACGGTTTCGCGACCTTCTAGGTAGTAATGCACATCGAAGTAGCGACGATTCCCTTCAAAGGTTTCGGTATTACCAGCAGTGCCGTCTTCAATCATGTATACCAATGAGTCTCCAATCGAATGCATCACGCCATCTTTGATATTGGCGATGTTGTCGATTGCTTCCACGCAGCGGTTCCATTTACGACCATCGCGGTAAACCACTTTGAATTGCTCTAAGCTCTCTAACACGATCATGGGTTAAGCCTCATTTGCTGTAGTTGAAGTAAAGAAACCTTGTTCGAAGCGGTGTTGCGCCATCATTTGTGCACTGCAGTCACCCGCTTGAAGTGGTATTAGGGTCAGTCCGTAGCGGAATTCGTCCATGTAGAGGCGGTATGAATCAAGCACTTCGCTACCCCAAGAGTTAGAACCTAGGCCCATCAACTTGTGGTCGAGGTTGAGCGTGATGTAGCCACTCTTTTCTAGCTCAATCGTATGCTGCGCTTGGTGCAGGTTTTGGTTGGTGTAGAACCAAGCGCTGAAGTTGATTTCTTGTTGAGGTTTAACCAATAAACCTGTGCCATTGCGATTCGTTAGTGCGGCCCAGCGAACATGTTGACGGTTACCGTTGTTTTGTGGGAACGGGTAGTTCTCAAACATGTCAGCAACTGTGCTTTGGTAAATATCAATCATGTTGGCTTGTTTACTGTCTTGGTAGTTCTCCTCAGGGCCACGGCCATAGTATTTCACTTGGTCGAAGTCACCATTGATGCCAAGGTCTAAACCAATTACTGGAATGACATGAGGGTAGTCACCGTAACGCTCGCCACTCAGTTCAACATTAAGTTGTCCTTCCGCATTGATTTGGTAGCGGTATTCACAGCGCATGCCGAAATCAAATACAGGAGGAGCAATAATGCTGGTGGTCGTGATCTCTACTTTGCCGTTCACTTGCTCAACATTTAGTGTGCGGAAGTGCTCTTGCATGATTTGTAGGTGGGCAGGCTCCCACAGACCTTCATGTTCTTGCTTATGGTTGTCGATCATTGGTTTGAAGAAGTTCAGCTTTGGCTGGGACTTGATCAGCTCTTCTCCATTCACAATCCAAGAAGTCAGCTTGCCGTTTACCTTCGAGAAGTTAAGCGCGAAGTTGTTACCTGAGATTAGGTAGTCAAGGCGGCTCTCTTCTACGTTAAGTGGTGTAGCGTTGTGGTTATTAAACGCAGCTTCTGTCGCTGTGTTCTCTTTTAGTTGGTATTGGTAGATTGCAATGTCGTGGTTCGCCGCGCTGTAAAGCGTACGTGAGTCTTTGCGTACTGTGAAGTTGATGAAAACTTCACGCTCATCAAGCTGAGGAATAGCGATTTCAATTTCGCGCGCTGAGTTAGCTGCAAGTTCTTCGACTTTGAACTGAACTGTGCGCAGTGTTTCACCTTCAGCGCGAATGTCAGCGGTGATGGTGTAATCATTGAGGTTGGTAAACCAAAGTTTGTTCTCTACGATGAACTTACCCGCTTGCTCATCAATCGCGCGGATTTTCACCGGTGCGATCACTTGCTTGTACTCTTTCAGGCCAGGGCCCGGTGTTTGATCAGGGTAGACCAGACCATCCATACAGAAGTTGTAGTTGTTTGGATAATCGCCGTAGTCACCACCGTATTTGTAGAAGGTTTCGCCTTTTTCATCACGAGCAAGAATGCCATGGTCACACCATTCCCAAACGTAGTGACCTTGAATATGGTCATGCTTGTAGAACACGTTTTGGTATTCGGTTAGACCACCAGGGCCATTACCCATTGCATGAGCGTATTCACAGATGATGCGTGGCTTTTCATGCGGGAATTCACCGAAATAGTTCATCAGTTGAGCACGTGAGTACATAGTTGAAATTACATCTACTACTTCGGCATCACGATCTTCTTCGTAGTGCACTAGGCGCGTATCGTCGATTGCTTTAGTCGCCTCGTACATAGAGCGGATATTACAGCCATAGCCAGACTCGTTACCCAGAGACCACATGATGATCGAAGGGTGGTTTTTCTGCGCGTGTACGTGACGTTCAGCGCGCTCGACGAAGACGGCTTCCCACGCTGCATCGTTAGTGATACGGCTTAGATCGCCAACGTTGGCAAAGCCATGGGTTTCGACATCGGTTTCCGCCATCACAAACAGGCCGTAAATGTCACACAGTTCGTAGAAGCGAGGATCGTTAGGGTAGTGCGCAGTACGTACTGAGTTGATGTTGTGTTGCTTCATCAGCACGATATCTTTTTCGACGCGATCCATGCCGACAGCGCGACCTTTTAGATGATCGTTATCGTGGCGGTTTACCCCGTG
Source organism: Vibrio sp. 2433-A1 (assembly GCF_056726085.1). Lineage (NCBI taxonomy): Bacteria > Pseudomonadati > Pseudomonadota > Gammaproteobacteria > Vibrionales > Vibrionaceae > Vibrio > Vibrio sp. 2433-A1. The sequence continues at coordinate 178,920 of NZ_JBRESC010000007.1, read as the reverse complement.
CAGCATCACGTATTGGTTGTTGATGTAGAACAGGCCGTCACGCACTTTAATGTCGCGGAAACCAACGCGTTGCGGGATAACTTCAAGGGTTTTACCTAGGTTGTCTTTTAAGGTTACAACCAGTTGGTAAAGGTATGGATTTTCAGCCGTCCAGTGAGTAGGGCTGTCCATTTCAATCTCAAAGCGAGTCTGCGCCTTGTCGTCGATAGTCAGGTTGCTACATGAGCCTTGTGCAACAACCTGACCTTTATCCATTAGGGCGTAATCAAGGGCATAGCCGGAAGCTTGTAAGGTGGTTAAGTTTTCAAGTTCTACTTGGCAAGAAAGGGTCGCCGCAAGGTAATCGTCGGCGAAATCAGTGCGAACAGTCAGATCTTGGACGTGAACTTGCTCTTTACCAACAAGGTAAACATCACGGAAGATACCCGCAGTCCACCACATATCTTGGTCTTCAATGTACGTAGAGTCAGCCCACTGCATCACGCGCACAGAAAGAAGGTTGTCACCTTGTTGTACATACTTAGAAATGTCGAATTCTGCGGTTAGACGGCTGCCTTTGCTGAAACCAACATACTCACCGTTTACATACACTTCAAAGTAAGTCTCTACACCGTCGAACTTGATGATGGTTTGTTTGTCGTTCCAGTTTTCACCTAGAGTGAAAGTGCGTTGGTAAGCACCGGTCGGGTTATCGGATGGGACGAAAGGGACGTCAATTGGGAATGGGAAACCTTCGTCTGTGTATTGAAGGTCGCCGTGGCCTTCCATTTGCCACATGTTAGGAACGGTAATTTGTCCCCACTGATCCATTTTTTGTGAGTAAAACTCTTCAGGAACCAACATTGGGTTAGTGAAGAAGTTGAAGTTCCATTGGCCGCTCAACAGCATAAAGTGGCTACTTAGCTCACGCTGGAATGTTTGGGCAGTCTTAACTGAGTTGTATGAGAAGAAGTAAGCACGTGGTGCCATACGATTCTCATGTAGATGAAGGAAGTTTTCCCAGTTGTTCACGTTTATTCTCCCTCGGCTAGCGATGCCGACGTTCTAATCAAAATGCAGCTCTATGAGTATCTGGAAAATATATTAGTAAAAGTTTTACTAAATAAAATTAGTGAAAACGTTTTACTTTAACTAGATCACGCTTTGAGACAGCCTAAGCGTGAAAGGTGTGATCTAATTAAAAGAGTGATTAGTGAGCCGTAAAAGGAGAGGGAGAGCGTGATTTATCTAAGGGGAAATATAAGAAGATAAATAAAAAGGCACTGTAATCAGTGCCTTATATTATTAATTGGGTCAGTTTTTTAGTGTTTGGTTGTATCACGCAACTTTAATTTACTTGGTACGTAAACTTGTAGCGGCAGCGCTCTTCCGTCGCGAGACTTTTCGACCAATAAGTTTACCCCTTGAACCCCCATCATTTCAGAAGGGATACGCACCGTAGATAGAGACGGGAAAGTAAACTTAGCGGTCGGAATATCATTGACACTAATCAGCGAGATATCTTGCGGGATATTCAAACCATGCTCGTGAATAGCTCTGAGTACACCGATAGCAATCGAATCAGAGGCGATAAAGAGTGCACTTGGGTAGTCAGGTTTAGCGAGCATTTCCTTCGCCAGTTTATAGCCGGATGAGCTAGTGAATTCACCACGATAGATATCATCCAGTGACACGACATCCTTTAGCTGGCCATATTCCGCAAAGGCGACTTCACGAATGTCAGGTGTGTTTGCTACATCTTGGCCACCAATAAAGCCGATACGTTGATAGCCTTGCTCAATGAAGAAGTCAGTGATTTCTTTGCTGATACGAGATAGGTCAATGTCGACTGAATCGTAGTTGGAGTCATTGTCACTGAAGTCGACATAGCAAATGTTATCGGTCAGCTTTTTAACCTCAGCTAATGTTTTAGAGTTACTGCGACCGACCAAAAGCACACCAGAGATCTTACTTTCACCCAACTGAATATCGTTGTCATAGCAATTAGTTAGTTCAATACCTAACTTGTCACACTGAGTTTCAATACCGTGACGAATCGATAAGTAGTAGGGATCGTTGATCTCGGCTTCTTGCTTATAGTTGTACAGTGCTAAGAAGTGGTGGTTCTGTTTTCGCGCTAAGATGGCTTTTTTTGAGCTGCTGGTTTTGTATTCGAGCTTTTCGGCAATCTCTAGGACTCGGTGCTTTGTCTCTTCTTTTACACTGAGAGTAGGGTCGTCGTTTAGTACTCGCGACACCGTCGCTAAAGAGACGCCTGCCTCACCTGCAATATCTTTAAGTGTTGCCATTAATTCTAATATCCCTATACGTGCTCTAAAACTGGGCATTATTTATTGCCTTTCATTGTAATCAATCCAACGCAGTAATCACCAATTTTTAGTAAAAATCCTTATCAAGGAACCGTTTTTCCTCGCAAATGCGCTTTTATTGACGAAATTATAAGCTTTTAGGATTCTGTAAAGGTAGTTTTACTAAATGTAAGCCATTTAAGGTCTTTTGGTCGCCTTATTATGAGAATCTTGTGGAAACGTTTACATAACGAGAAATTGATCACGGATCTCTCCCTGTTGTGACTGATAGACTTTTTGTCATTGAAGAGTGTGGCATGCCCATGCGGCACTGAAATGATCGTAAAAAAGCTTATAGAGTAGGAGAGCGAAACGTGAAAGTTCTTGTTACAGGCGGAATGGGATACATAGGCAGTCATACCTGCGTGCAGATGATCAAAGCGGGGATGGAGCCGATCATCATCGATAACTTATGTAATGCAAAAGACGCGGTATTAGATCGTATCGAAGCGCTAACAGGGACAAAGCCGCTGTTTTACTTAGGCGATATTCGAGACGAAGCCTTTTTAGATGAGGTGTTCAATCGACACGATATTAAAGCGGTCATTCATTTTGCTGGATTAAAAGCAGTAGGGGAATCTGTCACCAAACCACTCGAATATTACGATAACAATGTTAACGGCACCCTAGTACTAGCGCGCTCAATGCGTAAAGCAGGGGTGAAAAGTATTGTCTTTAGCTCTTCTGCGACAGTGTATGGTGATCCAGAGGTGGTGCCAATTACTGAAAATTCTCCTACAGGTCAAACAACCAACCCATATGGTCGCAGCAAGTACATGGTGGAAGAGTGCTTGAGCGATCTGTTCAACGCAGAAAACGATTGGAGCATTACCTTACTGCGTTACTTCAATCCGGTTGGGGCACACCCATCCGGCACCATGGGCGAAGATCCACAAGGCATTCCAAATAACCTGATGCCATTTATTGCCCAAGTTGCGGTGGGTCGTCGTGAGTCTCTATCCGTCTTTGGCAATGACTACCCAACCCCAGATGGAACAGGAGTTCGCGATTATATCCATGTAATGGATCTCGCCGACGGGCATATTGCGGCGTTAAAGGCTGTCGGTGAAAAGGTCGGCCTGCACATATACAACTTAGGCACAGGCAAAGGTTCCAGTGTTTTAGAAATGGTTGATGCGTTTGGTAAAGCTTGCGGTGCACCTATTGCCTACGAAATGTGCCCGCGTCGCCCAGGTGACATCGCTGAGTGCTGGGCAAGTACTGATAAAGCGGAGCGAGAACTCGGTTGGAAAGCCACTCGCAGTGTCGATGAGATGACGGCCGATACGTGGAAATGGCAGTCAAATAACCCGCACGGCTATTCCCCTGCGTAATTGAAGCCGCAGCGTTGTTGATTGGCTGCCTAGCTGCAACTCCAATTTCATTGGGGAATGCGGAAATATAATTTTAAAAGTTGAGTAAGTAAGATGTCGAATGTTGAATTTAACCCAGTAGATCACCCACACCGTCGCTATAACCCATTAATAGGTCAATGGATTTTGGTATCCCCTCACCGTGCAAAGCGTCCTTGGAGTGGTGCTGATGAGAAACCTGCGATTGATGAGTTACCAAGCTATGAAGAGAAGTGTTTCCTTTGTCCAACCAATGAACGTATTTCTGGTGATGTAAACCCTGATTACCAAGGGACTTATGTGTTCAAAAATGACTTTGCGGCATTGATGACTGATTCGCCTGAAGCGCCAAAGTCAAACAACCCTTTGTTTAGAACTCAAGGTGTACGCGGTTTAAGTCGTGTGATCTGTTTTTCTCCAGATCACAGCAAAACGCTACCAGAGCTGCCAGTTGAAAAAATCCGCGGTGTGATTGATACCTGGAATGAGCAGATCGAAGAGTTAGGCAAAGAGTACGTCTGGGTCCAAGCGTTTGAGAACAAAGGCGAGACCATGGGCTGTTCACAGCCTCACCCACACGGTCAAATTTGGGCTAACAGCTTCTTACCGAATGAAATTGAACGTAAAGAACACAACTTAAAAGCGTACTACCAAGAGCATGACAGAAACTTGTTGGTGGATTATGTGCAAGCGGAACTTAAAGATGGTTCGCGTACAGTGGTAGAAACCGAACATTGGATTGCGGTAGTTCCTTACTGGGCGGCGTGGCCATTCGAAACCATGCTACTTCCTAAAACGCACATTCGTCGAATGAGTGAGCTAACCGATGAGCAGCGCGATGACCTTGCGGTTGCAATCAAAAAGCTAACTAGCCGTTACGACAACCTATTTCAATGTTCTTTTCCTTACTCAATGGGCTGGCACTACGCTCCGTTCTTTGAACAGGGCACTGATATTGAGCATTGGCAGCTACACGCGCTGTTCTATCCACCACTGCTGCGCAACGCAACGGTACGCAAGTTTATGGTTGGTTATGAAATGCTGGCAGAAAGCCAACGCGACCTAACCGCAGAGCAAGCAGCGCAGCGTCTGCGTGACTTGAGCGACGTGCATTACAAAGAACAATAACCTCTTTCATATTTGAAGCTGCAGCGTTGTTGACTGCACAAATTCCCCCTAATCACATAGAGAATCTATGCTCATAGGGTTGAATTAGTTTGTCGCCTAGCTGCAACTCCAACTATTTAAGAGGTGTGATTATCGTGGCTTGAGATTTGAGCTGCTATTTAAGAATAAAACAGTGTGAGAACTACCTATGTCTGATCTAATCCAAAATGTGAAAACTTCTTTTGCACAGGTGTTGGGCTACGCGCCGAGCCACATCATTCAAGCGCCAGGCCGGGTAAACTTGATTGGTGAGCATACCGATTACAACGATGGTTTTGTCCTACCATGTGCCATTAACTATCAAACAGTGGTGGCTGCGACTAAGCGTGATGACAATATCGTTCGTGTTGTGTCGGTAGATTACGGTAATGAAACCGATCAGTTCGACATCACTGAAGAAATTACCTTCCAGCAAGACAAAATGTGGGCGAACTACATTCGCGGTGTTGTTAAGTGCCTTCTTGCTCGCGGCTATCAGTTCAGTGGTGCCGATATTGCAGTCAGCGGTAACGTCCCTCAAGGTGCTGGTTTAAGCTCATCAGCCGCTCTTGAAGTCGTGATTGGTCAAACCTTTAAAGTGCTGTTCAATCTTGAAATCAGTCAAGCCGAGATCGCATTGAATGGTCAGCAAGCTGAAAATGAATTTGTCGGCTGCAATTGCGGAATCATGGATCAGATGATTTCAGCAGAAGGCCAAGAGAATCATGCGATGCTGTTAGATTGCCGCAGTTTGGAAACGACGGCGGTATCCATGCCTGAGGATATGGCGGTTGTTATCATCAACTCAAATAAGAAACGTGGTTTGGTTGATAGCGAATACAACACTCGTCGTGAGCAGTGTGAAGAAGCGGCTCGCATCTTTGGTGTAAAAGCATTGCGTGATGTCTCTATTGAGCAGTTCAATAATAAAGTTGATGAGTTAGATGTGATGGTGGCTAAACGAGCTCGCCACGTGATTACTGAAAATGATCGCACCGTAGAAGCAGCGCAAGCACTTCGTGCACATGACATGAAGCGCATGGGGGAATTAATGGCGCAGTCTCATGCTTCAATGCGCGATGACTTTGAAATCACCGTGCCTGAGATTGATACCCTAGTAGATATCGTCAAAGAGGTAATCGGCGAACAAGGCGGCGTGCGTATGACAGGCGGTGGTTTTGGTGGCTGTATTGTTTCTGTGATGCCGCCTGCGTTGGTTGAACAAGTGAAAGTTGCGGTTGAAGAAAAGTATCAAGCAGCGACAGGGCTGAAAGAGTCCATTTACGTCTGCCAAGCAAAAGATGGCGCAGGCATTGTGGAGTAATGAACGTAGTGACTCATCCTCTTTTTCAAATAATGACTGAGCAGCCTGCCTACGATGGTAAGCCTGCTCAGCTTGTGGAATTGACCAATGCATCGGGGGTTAGCATTGTGTTGATGGACATCGGGGCTACTTGGCTCAGTTGTCGGCTACCCTTGGCATGCGGGGAGCATCGTGAAGTTGTATTGGGTGTAGGGTCCATGTCTGACTTCGAGTGCCAACAAAGTTACATGGGGGTAACAGTTGGTCGTTATGCAAACCGTATTGCCAATGGTCGTTTCCATATCAATGGCCGTGACTATCAATTAGTGACCAACCAAGCGGGTAACTGCTTGCATGGTGGCGTTTCAGGGTTTGATAAATTGCGTTGGAACATCGTCGAACAAAGTACCAGCCGCGTGGTGTTTAGTTTACATTCAGCCGATGGTGACCAAGGTTTCCCGGGCAACTTAGAGGTCTCTGTTCGTTATCAGCTAAATGATGATGGTAAATTCGATATTGAATATATCGCTCATACCGATCAAGCCACGCCAGTGAACTTAACGAATCACGCCTATTTTAATCTTAATGGTACGGGTAGTGAGCTAGATGCGCTTAATCACCAACTGACTATCAAGGCTGATTATTACTTGCCAACCAGTGATGTCGGCATTCCTCTTGGTGAGTTAGAAACGGTACAAGGAACTGGGTTCGATTTTCGACATCCTAAGAGTGTTAGCCAAGACCTTTTGCTAGATGAACAACAGCAAGTTGCTAAAGGCTATGATCACAGCTACTGGTTTGACCCGAATCGTGACACTCAAAGTCCTGTGGCCACTTTAGTCAGTCAAGATCAGCAAGTGAGTGTGTCAGTGATGACCGATAAACCTGCAATGCAACTCTATACGGGTAATTGGTTAGCAGGAACGCCTGCGAGAAATGGTCAAGAGTATGCAGACTATTCAGGGTTGGCGCTAGAGACTCAGTTTTTGCCTGACTCGCCGAATCACCCTGAGTGGCAGCAGCCAAGTTGTATTCTGCTACCGGGCGAAGAGTATTGCTATAAAACCACCTATCAATTTGGTTTTTAGCCTAGGTGAAACAGTGCTTATTATTAAAAACGCCAGTCGAGTGACTGGCGTTCTTTAGGCTTGAAAACTACAAATCTTCAAACTCATCGATGGCGAGTCTCGCCTCAGAAACCGTGCAGCCAGATTGTGCGACCAATTGGTTTAGCGTGATATTGGGTGAATCAGCAATCAGAGCCGCAAGGTCAACCACAGGTGTCGGCAGTGTTTTATCGATCGCGGTTACAATCCATCGCGTATCTTCGGTGGTTAACTGGCTTTTTAGTTGCCGTAACGACGCTTCTTCTCCACTGAGCAGCCAATTACGTGAACGTCGGATACGCTTTATCTGGCAGCCTTGTTCTGTCATAAGCTGAATGACTTGCGCTTTATCTGCGACGCGGTGAACAAAGCTGTTTAGCGGAACCGAAATCATAACTGTTGGAGTAGGGAGGTTGCAGTCAAGAGTGGAACTCACTTTAGCGCAACCTTGTTTAAACTGCTACAGCGCACCTCTAATACAGCATTGCTCTTTTCCTGTTTGATAACTGCTTCCTATTAGCTTCGATAGTTATTCCCTATCAGAGCTATAGAAACGTTCAAATTTACCTATTAAGTCTCTCGGGGCAATATATCTCCATCGACGCAAGGCAGCGTTCACAAACACTAGATTAGAAAGAGAGTAAAATCATGATCAACACAGAAATCAAACCATTCAACGCAACAGCATTCAAAAACGGCGAATTCGTAGAAATCACAGAGCAAGATGTGAAAGGTAAGTGGGCAGTATTCTTCTTCTACCCAGCTGATTTTACTTTCGTATGTCCTACTGAACTTGTTGACCTACAAGAAAAATACGCAGAACTTCAGTCTCGCGGCGTAGAAGTTTACTCAGTATCAACAGATACTCACTTCTCACACAAAGCGTGGCACGATACTTCAGACAAGATCGGCACTATTGAATACTTCATGGTAGGCGACCAAACAGGCACTATCACTAACAACTTTAACGTAATGCGTGAAGGTCAAGGTCTAGCAGACCGTGCTACGTTCCTAATCGACCCACAAGGTGTTATCCAAGCGATGGAAATCACTGCTGAAGGTATCGGTCGTGACGCTGAAGACCTACTACGTAAAGTAAAAGCGGCACAGTACGTTGCAAACAACCCAGGTGAAGTTTGCCCAGCTAAATGGAAAGAAGGTGAAGAGACTCTAGCACCATCTCTAGACCTAGTAGGTAAAATCTAAGCTCTAATTAATTAGAACCTAGTTTAAGGTACATTGAGTCCGCGCTCCTAAAGGGCTCGGTGTACCGCCCTAACTGTAAAGCCACATCGTTATTCGGTGTGGCTTTTTTGTTTTATCCCTAGCTCTGGGCTTATTTGTTTTCTGATAGGTTTTGCCTACCAAAGTGATAGAAACGTTCGAATTTACCAATCTTAGCGATCACGGCAAACTAACTCCATCAGCGCAAAAGAGCGCATCACGAAACAGATTTTATACAAATTCGGGAAGGCACGATTATGTTAGACCAAGCGATGAAGCAGCAGCTTAAAGCATACCTAGAAAACCTAAAAACAGACGTTCAACTTGTTCTTAGCCTTGATAGCAGCGAAACCGCAACTAAGCTACAAGCGCTTGCTGACGATATCGCGTCACTGACTGATAAAGTTCAAGTATTACGTGATGACAGCGCAAGTGCACGTAAGCCAATCATGCAGGTTGTGAACCAAGAGAAAGGTACTGCGATTGGTTTTGCGGGTCTGCCAATGGGTCATGAGTTTACTTCTTTAGTACTTGCACTGCTTCATAGCGGCGGTCACCCGATTAAATTGGAAGCGGACGTAATCGAGCAGATCAAACAGTTAGATAAAGAGCTGAATGTTGAAATCTTTATCTCGCTATCGTGCCAAAACTGTCCAGAAGTGGTTCAGGCATTCAATATGATGTCGGCAATCAACCCGCTAATCAAAACCACTATGATTGATGGTGCGGCATTCCAAGATGAAGTGAAATCACGCGACATAATGGCAGTACCAAGTGTGTTTGTTAACGGTGAGCTATTTGGCCAAGGTCGTATGTCACTGGCTGAGATCCTAAACAAAGTAGACTCAGGCGCAGCAGAGAAGAAAGCGGCGAGCTTAAATGAACAAGCGCCATTTGATGTTTTGGTTGTCGGTGGTGGTCCAGCGGGTTCTTCAGCGGCAATCTACGCTGCACGTAAAGGTATTCGCACTGGTGTGGTTGCAGACCGTTTTGGTGGCCAAGTGATGGATACTATGGCGATTGAAAACTTTATCTCAGTTAAAGCGACAACCGGTCCTAAGTTAGTCGCGAGCCTAGAAGAGCACGTAAAAGAGTACGGCGTAGAGGTGATGACTGAGCAGCGTGCAGCGAACATTATCGACGCAGAAGATAGCGAAGATGGTTACATTCACGTTGAACTTGAAAGTGGCGCAGTACTACGAGCTCGCTCAGTGATCACTAGCACTGGTGCACGCTGGCGTGAAATGAACGTACCGGGTGAACAAGAGTACCGCAACAAAGGTGTCGCTTACTGCCCACACTGTGACGGTCCACTGTTCAAAGGTAAAAAAACGGCGGTTATCGGTGGTGGTAACTCAGGCATTGAAGCGGCGATTGACCTAGCGGGTATTGTTGAGCACGTAACGGTTCTTGAGTTTGCTGACACACTACGCGCTGACCAAGTTCTTATCGACAAAGCTAACGCAACCGCAAACATTGAAATCATCAAAATGGCACAAACGACTCAAGTACTTGGTGATGGCAACCGTGTGACAGGCCTAGAGTACAAAGACCGCAGTACAGATGAGCTTAAGCAGATTGAACTTGCGGGTATCTTTGTTCAAATTGGTTTGATGCCAAACAGCGAATGGCTGAAAGGAACTAAGGTTGAACTCTCTCCTCGTGGTGAGATTGTGATTGACGCTCATGGCGCGACATCAATGAAAGGTGTATTTGCTGCTGGTGATGTAACAACAGTTCCTTACAAGCAGATCATTATTGCGATGGGTGAAGGTGCTAAAGCAAGTTTAGGTGCGTTTGATTACCTAATTCGTACTCCGGCTCCAACTAAGGTCGCCGAGCCAGCGTAATAGATTTATTGTCCATATATATTTGCAAACATTTGGTCGACTATCCGACACCACTTCCAAGCGATTGGAAGTGGTTTTTTTATGTTTGGAGCTATGAGCGAGTTTCAAACCATTGCTGCATAAAATCGGTAAAGGCGGACAGTTTGACGCTGCTTCTTAGCTGCGGCGGGTAGATCAGGTAAATAGCGCTTTCGGCAATCACATAATCTTGCAGTAGTTGAACCAAAGAACCGTTATCGAGTGCTGGTTGAACTAAGTAACAGGGCATTTTTATGATGCCTTTGCCTTTTTCTGCAGCAGCGAGTAATAACTGATTGTCGCTGATCAACATATCACCATGAGTGCTGACTTGTTCACTTTTCCCTTGTTTTGAGAACTGCCACTGGCGCAAGTTTGGATCGGACATGCAGTTGTGTTTAATCAAATCACTCGGTGTCAGTGGTGTTCCTTTGCGGGCTAAATAGTCTGGTGAAGCGCAGCAAATATGCTGATACGGCATCAGCTTCTTCGCCACCATATTATCGGGTGGTGTATTGGTGGCGCGAATGGCTAAATCAAAATGGCTGTTAGCTAAATCTTGTCGGTTATAGCCGATGTCGAGGTCAAACTCGATGTCAGGATGAAGCTGTTGAAATTGATGGCAAATATCGACTAAGAATCGGTGGCTGAAAATGGTTGGAGCGGTAATGCGCAGTAAGCCACTCACCTCAGACTTGGTATGGTCGAGCTCTTTTTCTAGCTCAAGGATTGAGGCGTTGATGCCATGCATTTTGGCTAATATTTTCTCACCTGCCGCGGTGAGTCGCACACTGCGCGTCGAGCGGATCAATAAGCTGGTGGCAAGCTCTTGTTCAAGTTGGTTGATTTGAGAGGATAAGTAGCTGCGAGAAATACCCAGTGACTCTGCGGCTTTCGAAAAGCTTAACTGCTTGGCTACTTCACTAAATAGCGCGTAGCGTTCAAAGCGTTTGTGCATCTTGTGCATGGTTAGATCTCTTAATAGCCGCTAATGATAGTGATTATATCGTGCTATATAAGAAATTAAAGTGAGCCTATTGTGCGTTATATCGAATTATCTTTTCTGGTTAAGTGGTTTAATCGCAGTTAGCGCAGTCAGTATACTGGGTGCAGCACAGCACAGCACGTAGCACGGCTATGTAGCAAACCAAAATAAGGGTATATAACATGCAGAAGACGCATCCGGTATTTTCACCACTGATTCAAGGTTACTGGCGTATGGCCGAGTGGAACATGACCACTCAGCAGCAGCACGCTTTTGTTAAGCAGCATATTGAGTTGGGGATCACTACAGTCGATCACGCGCCTGTATATGGCCCAGAGTCAGCATGTGAGCGCATGTTTGGTGATGTTCTATCGCTTGACCCTAGTCTGCGTGATCAGATTGAAATTGTCTCCAAATGCGGTATTTATCGCGGAGAAGGTAAGCAAGTTAACCATTACGATAGCAGCAAAGCGGCGATTATTGCCTCGGCTGAAGAGTCCCTTTCACGCCTAAAAACAGAGCAATTGGATGTGTTATTGTTGCACCGCCCTGATTTATTGATGGATGCGGATGAAGCGGCTGAGGCTTTTGCCCAGTTAAAAGCGGCGGGTAAAGTGAAACACTTCGGTGTATCGAACTTTACGCCATCTCAGTTTGAGTTACTGCAATCACGTCTAGATACGCCACTGATCACTAACCAAGTAGAGATTAACCCAGTTAACCTGCAGGTCACAGAAGACGGTACTTTAGATCAACTGCAACGTCACCGCGTTCAGCCAATGGCTTGGTCATGTTTAGCGGGGGGGGTATTTTCACTGACAACAGTGAGCAAATGGTTCGTCTGCGTGAAACATTGACTGACATTGCTGAAGAAATTGGCGCAGCATCTATCGACCAAGTGCTGTTTGCTTGGGTAATGAATATGCCGTCAAAGCCAGTACCGATTATTGGTAGCGGTAATATTGAGCGCGTTAAAACGGCAGTTGGTGCATTGGAGCTAACTCTGACTCAAGAGCAATGGTATCGAGTTTGGGTAGCGTCGAAAGGTCACGGCGTTGCGTAAGCCATTTAGATAATCAAAGGGCATCACTGAAAAGTGATGCCCTTTTTGTTTTGATTCAGTTGGAGACTTTTTCGACCGAATTGCGTCTGACTAAAGTTGGTGTGAACACCATCGCATCCGTGCTTGTCTGCTCGGCCTTAGCAAGGTTTAAGGCTAAGTGCGCGGCACGTTCTGCCATCATGGCGATTGGGTAGCGAATGGTTGTTAAGCGTGGGCTCACGTAGCGGGCAATCAAGCCATCATCAAAGCCCATCATTGAAATTTGATCTGGGACCTTAAGACCATTTTCATCCAACACGGACAACGCGCCAGCCGCCATGTAGTCGTTATAGGCAACAACGGCGGTGATATCGACCGACTTAGTCAGCAGGTTAGTCATCGCCACTTCACCGCCATCACTGTCTGGCTCACCATATTCAATGTAGTTATCTGGCAGCGAGATATTGTTTTCACGTAGTGCGGCTAAGTAGCCTTCAACGCGTTGGTTGGAGTCTTCGATGTTGTGTGAAGAGGCGACACAGGCAATTTTTTTGTGTCCGTGTCGAATCAAATATTCCGTCGCAAGATAGGCGCCTTTGAAGTTATCCAGCGAGATACAACGCTCGGCGATTTCTGGGATGTGTCGATTGATCACCACCAAGCCTTTTACCTCTTTGGCGTAGCCGAGTAGTTCTTCATCGGATAAGCCTTTCGAGTGAATTACCAGCGCCTCACAGCGATTGTTGATCAAAAGTTCGATCGCTTTTCGTTCTTGCTCAGGGTCGTGGTAGCCATTGCCGATCAAGATATGTTTGCCGTGCTCGTGCGCGACGCTATCTACCGATTTTACCAGTGTGCCGAAGAAAGGATCCGATACGTCTGATACCAGAATACCGACTGTATTACTGCTTTGACTGACGAGCGCTTTGGCTGCGGCATTTGGTCGATAGCCTAATTGCGCCATCGCTTTGGTGACAGATTCAACCGATGCTTTACTCGCTTTGGGTGATTTGTTGATCACTCTTGATACAGTAGCAATTGAGACGCCGGCTTCTCGTGCTACATCTTTAATGGTCGCCATGTTAGACCTCAATAAATTTCACTGTGACCATTTAACCTTGAGCGTGTAAATAACGCAATATGATTACATTTAAGATTGAAAAAATGAGATCTTTACCACTTGTAATACATGGGATTACTGATAGTGTAAACGTTGTCTTTTAGTAAACTTTTACCAAATCAACAAGCACTGAGGATTATCATGGAAACGATCGCTTATACTGACTTCGCTAAATTGGAAATGCGTACCGGAAAAATCATTGAAGTGGCTCGCCACGAAAACGCAGATAAGCTCTATATTGTGCAGATTGATGTCGGTGAAAAAACGCTGCAGACGGTGACAAGTCTTGTGCCTTACTACACTGAAGAACAATTGATGGGCAAAGAAGTCGTCGTACTGTGTAACCTAGCGAAAGCGAAAATGCGCGGTGAAACCTCTGAGTGCATGTTGCTCTGTGCAGAAACGGATGATGAATCGGAAAGTGTGCTACTTACCCCAGAGCGATCAATGCCTGCTGGGGTTCGTATCGTTTAACTAGAGCTGTCTCTCTATTCGGCTGAGGGTTGTTCAGGACCTTGCTTCAGCCACCAGAGCATCAATAATATTGTGGTGCTCTGATTTTACGCCCGCCAAGTTGCCATATTTCGGTTGGTGACGATCGTTTTCTAATGGGAAGTTCCAACCTATGGTATGTTCAACGAACTCTTTAGCAAATTGCTCTGAGATTTCTAGACAGCCAGCAAGTACGGTATCGACGTAAGTTTGCATGATTGGACTCAATGAACACGGCGGTTCAGGACTATCTTTAACGTAGACCCAGATTTGATCTTGCTGAGCAAAGTTAACTGATGAGTCAATGTTGTTGAGTTCTATCTGAATACGATGATAACCGCGCTCGCGAATATCAAATTCCGCTAATCCTTGCTCACTGACAGCCAATAAAACACCATTGACCTTTCCATGCCCCTTATCGACGACAAGAGGGGAGAGGATATAGCTGTCATCAACTTTACCCCAATAACGTTTAAGGCCAGTCACGGTTGCAGGTTCGGCTTGCGATGTTTGTCCCGTCAACTGACGAGAAGCTGAATTCATTAAGCTTCCGTAGCCAAAAATGTAGTGCGTCATTCATCCCTCCAACTTACAGCGACACTTGAACAATCTAAGCTAGCATCTTTGACCAGAAAATAAATCAATATTTTAAACATGACAGAGTCATAATGACTCGATTTTTATGTGTCGTTATGACTTTTTTATAGGCGTAACCTATGAGAAGTACCTTGTTTTTAAAGTCTTTCACAGTTGGAACACTTCTTGCGATAGTCAAAATAGTTAAACAAGTTTACAAAATCATAGTTAATAGCCGGGAGTTGTTCAGTGCTTAATATTACTGACAAAAAAGTTGAAGAAGCGATTCCGCCCGTATTGCGTCTAGGATTTAGACCATTTTTCTTATTGGGTTCTATATACGCGGTGATTGCCATTGCGTTGTGGGTATGGATGTTTCAAACCGGAAAGCCGTCAGCGCTAAACGTACCAGTCCTGTGGTGGCACGTGCATGAGATGCTGTTTGGCTTTGCGATGGCGATAGTGGCAGGCTTTGTATTGACCGCGGTGCAAAACTGGACCGGAATCAACGGCACTAAACATCATCGATTAGCGATATTGGTGATGTTGTGGGGGCTCCCACGGGTGTTATTTTGGACGCCTGCTCCTCTATGGCTGATTTCGTCTATCGAAGCTCTGTTCCTCGCGTTTACCGCTTATGAAGTGGGCTCTCGGGTAGTGAAAGCAAAAGGATGGCGCAATCTGTTCTTTGTCCCTCTATTCGTCTTAGCAATCGCGGCTAACTTTGCTAGTTACGCGACGATTAAAGGGATGCCACCATTTCCTTCTTCAGCGGTTTGGCATGCGATGCTGTGGTGGTTCACCATGCTGCTATCTATTATGGGTAGTCGTGTGATTCCATTTTTTACTGCGCGACGTTTCAACTTTGAAAAGCCGCAGCCAATTGTTTGGTTAGATTGGGCAGCAAACTTACCTTTAGCGGGTCTGTTTATTTTGAGCTTCTTCCCGATGACGTTTGCCCAGCTTGGTCAACCGCTGATGGTGATTTCTGGTTTGGCTCATTTGGTCAGAGTGATGCGTTGGCAGCCGTGGCGCACATTAAGCGAGCCTTTGGTTTGGTCATTGCACGCAACCTATCTGTGTATTCCGGTGAGTTTGTTATTACGCGGCTTACTGACCAATCCGTTTATGAGTCACAATATGCTACACGTATTTGCAATTGGTGCGATTGGTGGGGTTATCTTAGCGATGATCGCTCGTGTCACCATGGGCCATACTGGTCGCGCTATTTATCAAGGGCCGAACATGAGCATTGCTTTTGCATCGATCGTTTTAGCGGCAATTGTACGCAGTGTTGGTGCTGCTTTCTTCCCTGCCTACCTAATTGAAGTAGTGAATATCAGCGCCTTGTTGTGGGTATTAGCGTTTGCTTTGTATGTGGCGAGATTTGGTAAGATGTTGATTAATGCCCGCGTCGATGGGCATCCGGGCTAACTATATTGAACGACAGAAACGAAAAAGGCTTGGTGTGTACCAAGCCTTTTTGCTTGAGATTAGCCCGCTTTATTGACTTCACTTATTGTCACTACTTTGTCTTGCAGTGATTGGTGAATGTAGTCAGCAATAGCGCTCTGTTCCTCTTCTGATAGATAGAGGCCCAGTTTAGTTCGGCGCCATAAGATGTCTTCTTGAGTGACCGCCAGTTCGTGATTGATCAAGTAATCAATTTCAAGCTGATAAACACCTTGAGCCCCTTGCGAGAACTCGGTTCCCATATCGGCAAGACTGGTTTTTCCATCGAGCATTTTCCACGTATAGGTACCAAATTGAGTTACGTAACGAAGGATCAAGGCTTCAGGCAACCATGAGTATTTGGCTTGAATCGTTTGAGCGAGCTGCTCTCGACTACAGCTAAAGTTACCACCTGGTAAGGTTTGATTTGCGGTCCAAGGGCTGCCCATATTCGATAAATACGGCTCAAGCTTTTTCAGTGCTGCCTCACCCAACTTACGATAGGTAGTCAGCTTACCGCCAAACACAGATAGCAACGGAGCTTGATCGAGTTCTGCCTCCAGCTCCAAGGTGTAGTCGCGAGTGATCGCTTGTGGTGAGTCCGATTCATCATCACACAGTGGGCGAACACCACTGTAAGTCCACACTACATCGTCACGCTCTAGTTGCTTAACGAAGTGCTGGTTGACGATATCAATCAAGTAATCCACTTCATCATCGGAGATCGCTACTTTTCTAGGATCGCCCTTGTACTCAACATCAGTGGTGCCGATGATCGAAAACTTATCCAGATAAGGGATCATAAACACGATACGATTATCTTTGTTTTGTAAGATGTAAGCTTGTGGCTCGTCATGGATACGTGGCACAACAATGTGTGAGCCTTTAATTAGGCGAATGTTACGTGGCGAAGCTTGCTCTAAACCATCATCGAAGAACTGTTTCACCCAAGGGCCAGCGGCGTTCACTAAGGTTTTTGCTTTACGCTCAAAACGCTGATCGGTCATCACATCGTGTACCGTCACATGCCAAATGCCATTTTCTCGGTGCGCTTTTTCTACTCGGCAATAGTTGCGAGCTTCAGCGTTGTTTTCTTTTGCTGCTAGCACGTTTAATAGCACCAAACGAGCATCGTCCACCCAGCAATCTGAGTACTCAAAGCCTTTCTTCATTTCTGGCTTGAGTAGGCCAGACTTAGATAAATCCACCCCTTTACTGGCTGGTAAGGTGGTGCGTTTCCCCAAATTATCGTAAAGGAATAAGCCACAGCGAATCATCCATGCTGGGCGTAAAAATGGGCGATGGGGTAAACGAAAACGCATAGGCCTAGCGACATGAGGTGCTTTTCTTAATAGCACTTCACGCTCTGCAAGTGCTTCAGAGACTAAACGAAACTCATAGTGCTCAAGATAACGTAATCCGCCATGGATCAGTTTTGAGCTTGCAGAAGATGTTGCAGAAGCAAAGTCATTGGCTTCGTATAAGCCGACAGAAAGACCACGGCCGGCAGCGTCTGCTGCGATGCCTGCGCCATTAATGCCACCACCGATAACAATCAAGTCGAGAATTTCTGATGCATTCGATGCAGTCGCATTGTGTTGGATACTCATAAATTTTGACCTCTTGGTGAGCGAACGAGCATTTTGGAACATGGAATTATCGTAACTTAGGTTTCGTTCTTGATCATCCTTTATTTTCGTTTATGAGCGTTTTGTGTGATTTAGGCATGAAAAAACCTTCTATAAAGTGTAGAAGGTTTCGTTTTATGAGCAAGTTTGATTGTTATTCGGCTGAATAACTTTCTATAACTTCCAATGGAATCGAGTGTTCTTTAAGAATGGTTTGAATCTCTTTTGGTGGATGTCGGTTGGTAAACAGCATATGCAGCTGGGAGATATTACCGAGCTTAACCATGGCATTGCGACCAAATTTGGTATGGTCAACGGCTAAGAAGACGCTGCGACTGTTCTCTATGATCGCTTGTTTGACTCTCACCTCATGGTAATCGAAATCGAGCAGTGAGCCATCAAAGTCGATGCCACTGATACCGAGAATACCGAAATCTAAACGGAACTGCTTAACAAAATCGAGGGTTGCTTCACCCACGATACCGCCGTCGCGATTACGAACTTCACCGCCAGCCAAAATGACTTTGAATTCAGGGTTAGGCAACAAAATAGTCGCAACGTTAATATTGTTGGTCACAACACGTAACTGCTTATGGTTTTTGTTCAATGCGCGCGCAACCGCTTCTGGTGTGGTACCGATATCAATAAAAAGTGTGGCACCATCTGGAATATGCTTAACTAACTCTTCGGCAATGAGGTCTTTTTCATTAAAGTTCAGTGATTTACGAGTTGTATAGCTGGTGTTTTCCGAGCTTAGTGGAATCGTTGCGCCACCGTGGTATCGGCGAATTTTATTATCATCCGCAAGCTCGTTGAGATCGCGGCGGATGGTTTGCGGGCTAACATTAAACTTTTCTACCAGTTCATCCGTGCTGACGTAGCCCTGCTGTTGAACCAGCTCAATGATCTGCTGGTGTCTTGGTATTTGCTTCACTTATTACTCCCTGACCGAGGTCGAAACTTTCGAATTGGTGATTTCGAAAAGCCGCACTCGATAATTTTACTACGGCTATTGTGCTCGAATTTGCGTATATAGAGAAGGGGAAGTCATAAGGAATAGGGGATAAGACGCAAAAAGGGCGCAAAATTGCGCCCTTAACTTATTCATTCAACGAGAAATTAATCTTCGTCGTCGTGCATCTCAGCCCAGGTCTGTGCACATTTCACCGCGCGTTTCCAACCTTTGTAGCGACGGCTGCGTTTTTCTTCATCATGGTGAGGAAGGAACGTACGATCCAATACCGCTTTACCTTGTAGCTCGTCGATATTGTTCCAGTAACCTACCGCTAAACCCGCTAGGTAAGCAGCGCCAAGAGCCGTTACTTCGGTCACTTCAGGGCGGTGAACTTCGGTATCGAGTACATCAGACTGGAACTGCATTAGGAAGTTATTCGCCACAGCGCCGCCATCAACGCGTAGGTTAGCCAGCTTAATACCCGAGTCAGCTTGCATTGCGTCAAGAACGTCACGTGTTTGGTAAGCGATACCTTCCAGTGTTGCGCGGATAATGTGGTTAGAGTTAACACCACGTGTTAGACCAACGATTGTGCCACGAGCGTATGCATCCCAATATGGTGCGCCAAGACCCGTAAAGGCAGGAACCACATACACACCGTTTGAAGAGTCGACTTTAGTTGCGAAGTACTCTGAATCTTTTGCATCCGCGAGAAGTTTCATTTCATCACGTAGCCACTGGATTGAAGCGCCGCCCATAAATACCGCACCTTCAAGAGCGTAAGCAGGCTCACCTGTTGGACCACAAGCTAGTGTTGTCAGTAGGCCATTTTTTGAGGTGACTTTCTCTTGGCCGGTATTCATTAGCAAGAAACAACCCGTGCCATAAGTGTTTTTCGCTTGTCCTGCTTCAACACACATTTGACCATAAAGCGCCGCTTGTTGGTCACCAGCAATACCAGCAATAGGAATACGCGTACCGCCTTTACCACCAATGTTGGTTTGGCCGTACACTTCCGATGAGCGTTTCACTTCAGGCATCATTGATGCAGGAATACCAAGCTCATCCAACATTTTTTGATCCCAGCAAAGGTCATTGATGTTGAATAGCATAGTACGAGATGCGTTGGTGTAATCAGTGACATGAACACGGCCTTGAGTCATTTTCCACACTAGCCAAGTATCCACGGTACCGAACAGCAGTTTACCCGCTTCAGCATCTTCACGAGCGCCTTCTACGTTATCAAGAATCCACTTTACTTTCGTGCCCGAGAAATAAGGGTCTAGCACTAAACCTGTGTTATCACGTACGTAATCTTCAAGGCCGCGCTCTTTTAAATCTTCACAGATATCGGCAGTACGACGACATTGCCAAACAATTGCGTTGTAAACTGGTTTACCGGTTTCTTTGTTCCAAACGACAGTGGTTTCGCGTTGGTTAGTGATACCAATACCCACTAATTGGTCGCTGCGGATGCCCGACTTGCCTAATGCCTCAACCAGTGTTGAACTTTGTGTTGCCCAGATTTCCAGAGGATCGTGCTCAACCCAGCCTGCTTTAGGATAAATTTGTGTGAACTCACGCTGCGCTACGCTAACGATATTCGCATCGTGGTCTAGGATTACGGCGCGAGAGCTTGTTGTGCCTTGATCTAGGGCGACAATGTACTTTTGCTCAGTCATGGTAAGAATCCTTTTTGTTTTGTTATTTATATTTTAGTTAATACAGGGTTGGAAAGTTATGCGCGTGCTTCTTGAGCTTCGTCTTCTTGATCGCATTGGTTTGGAATTGTGCAACCTTGACCTTGTTGAGGTAAGTAAGCCGCGATTGCTTTCGGGTATAACCAACCACCGAAACAAGCACCAGCAATAGGAGCAAGAATCGGAACGATGAAGTATGGAATATCTTTCGCACCGGTTAGCGCGTATTCCCAGCCAGCAAAGTAAGCGAATAGTTTCGGACCAAAGTCACGAGCAGGGTTCATTGCGAAACCAGTTAGCGGGCCTAAAGAGCCACCAATCACTGCGATAAGAATACCGATCAGTAGTGGGTTCATTGCACCGCGAGAAGCTCCATTACTTTCATCCCCCAGAGCCAAAATAACGAACATCAGCACAGCAGTAATAACAAACTCCACAGCAAAAGCGCCGAAGAAAGAGAGTGAAGCGTGTGGGTATGTTGAGAAAATACCTGCTGTTGCTAAGGCATCTTTGCTGTCACGAGTAAAGCCATGAGCGATTTCGTAGTCAGTAAATAGGTTGCTGTATAGGGCGTAAACCAGTGCCGCAGAACAGAATGCACCTAATAGCTGTGAGATGATGTAAGGGATGACTTTTGCTTTATCAAAACCATGGAATGCCGCAAGGGCGATGGTTACCGCTGGGTTAATGTGCGCTCCTGATACTCCGGCAGTACAATAGATAGCGATGGCGACGCCGAATCCCCACATGATACTAATTTCCCATTGTCCAAATGTTGCTCCGGTTAATACCAAAGCTGCCACACAGCCAACGCCAAAAAAGATCAGTAGTCCGGTACCGATAAACTCGGCCAAGCATTCACCTAGTAGGGTAGGTTGTTTGTTCGTTGTCATTTTCAAAGTCCTTTGTCGTTTGTGCTTATCTAGCACGGTGATATTGTGCATATTTAAGCGGGTTCGAAAATAAACGAGCATTAAAAGTGAGCGTTTGAGCATAAAATTGTTAATCAACTCCACTTTATTTGTTAAATAACGCAGCTTTTAGAACAAAAGTGAAACTGATATGAACGTAATTGCTCGGAGAGGAAATTAGAAGTGGCTAAATTAACGCTGAATCACGCATATAACAACTGGTAAGATGAGTCTGCAAGCGGGAAGTGTGAAGGTGGTGCGGAATTGGTGAATAGTTATCCAGCCAAACAAGAGCCAAAAAAAAGGCTGGCACTTTCATGCCAGCCATAGTTTATCCGTTTTCGCTTAGTTGTTGCTGTGAAGCTCAGAGTTCAGTTCAACAGCGGTTTTGTTTGCTAGACATTCGATTTGACCAGTCACTGAGTTGCGACGGAATAGTAGGTCAGAAACACCAGCAAGGTCGCGAGCTTTAACCACTTCAACTTCTTTGCCTTCAGCAATCATACGAACTTTAGAACCTGCTGTTACGTACAGACCAGACTCAACCGTACAACGGTCACCTAGTGGGAAACCAAGACCAGCGTTAGCGCCTAGCAGTGAGTTTTCACCGATAGAAACAACCACTGTACCACCACCAGATAGTGTGCCCATGATAGAAGCGCCACCGCCGATGTCTGAACCGTTACCAACAACAACACCTGCAGAGATACGACCTTCAACCATGCTTACGCCAGTTGTACCTGCGTTGAAGTTGATGAAGCCTTCGTGCATAACCGTTGTGCCTTCACCCACGTGCGCACCAAGACGAACGCGTGAAGTATCAGCAATACGAACGCCTGTTGGAACCACGTAATCAACCATTTTAGGGAACTTGTCTACACAATCTACCGACAGCGCGCGACCTGCTAGGCGTGCTTCGATTTGACGATCAGCAAGTTCTGGTAGATCGATAGGGCCTTCGTTAGTCCATGCAATGTTGTGCAATAGACCGAAGATACCATCAAGAACAGTGCCGTGTGGTTGAACTAGACGGTTAGAGATAAGTTGTAGCTTAAGGAAGCCTTCTGCAACCGATGCTGGTTTCTCATCTGTCGCAAGTACAACAAGTACTAGCGGTTGTGAAGATTGCGCTGCTTTTGCTGCGAAAGATGCGTTTGCAGCGTCGCCATTTGCTTCAAATGCTGCCGCTAGATCTGCACTTTGCGCTGCTGAGATCTCGATAGCTTGGTTGCCTTGTTCGTAACCTGCAACTTTCGCTACTGCTTCAACAAGCGCGTCAGCTGGGTTTAGAGCTGGGTTAGGGAAAAATGCTTCAATGACCTTTCCGTCACGGTTTTTCGTTGCCGTACCAAAGGCTAGAGAAAAGTAAGCCATGTTGAATCTCCATGTTTTGAATTTGTTGTGAGAGCGTTTTTGCTCGTTCAAATTAAGTTATAGTCATCATAAAGAGAGGCGATTCGACTTTAAAGAGCAGAGCTGGATAAAGTCTGTAAGCCGATATTTTTTGTCTCTTTAGAGATATGTTTGTCTGTTAAGAAATGTCCGGGTTTCTTGAGTTTGCCCTCGTTAAAACTTAATAACATCAGGTAAATAGAGCTTTATAAGCTTGCTCTATTCCTTCGATGAGCATTTGCATTCCTATCACCGCAAGAATTAACCCCATCATTCGAGTAATCACGTTTAACGCGCTTGGCCCTACCGCTTTTACAAAACGTTCACCGAAAACAAAAAGAACATAGGTCAGTGCGCACAATAGACCGAAAGCAATAATGGTGATGACGGTTTCATACACTCCCCCCGTTGTTGCAAAGTTCATTGCGGTCGCGATAGTGCCTGGGCCAGCTAAGATTGGCATTGCTAACGGCGAAACAGCAATACTCAAGGCGGCATCTTTTTGTGCGTCTGAGTTGACCTTTTCTTTGGTGGTACTGTGTGTTGAGTCCCCTTGCAGCATATGGAAGCCAATTAAAAAGACCAGTATTCCGCCGGTGATACGCAGGGCGTAGAGGGTGATGCCAAACAGATCGAAAATGACTTTTCCTGAAATGGCAAACGTCGACACAATCAAGAATGCGATCAATACCGAGCGAAAGGCTACTGACTTTATTGTTTCTCGGTCATTGCCGTTGGTTAGGCCAAGAAAGATAGGTGTATTCGCGACAGGATTCATGATCGCAAAAAAGCCCATAAAGACTGTTATGGTGTGAATGATCAGCTCTTTCATATTATTCCTTTAATAGAAGTGGAGAGGTGTCACTTTGCTACTTGTGTAGACTAGATATTAAATCAACACTGGACAAAAAACAGCCTATTTATCAGGGGGGGACTAGGTGTTCTCAAAGTGCAGAACGATAAGAAACAAGCGCGAGTGTTGGTGGATGATTTATCTGTTTTGAGCAAAAAGAAAACCCAAAGCAGAGCTTTGGGTTTTGATTTAAGACTTTACTTAGAACTGATTGGCGTTTGCGCTTTTCACGCTTAGTGCTTTTTAGCTTTATATCTACCAACCGTCATACCCGATGAGCGTGGGTATGGTAAGCAAGTAATTACTTGCTTAGGTCTTCTGCGTGCTCAGATAGGAACGCAGCAACACCTTTTGGAGATGCGTCCATACCTGCTTTACCTTCTTCCCATTGTGCAGGACATACTTCGCCGTGCTTCTGGTGGAAGTTAAGAGCGTCAACCATGCGTAGCATTTCGTCGATGTTACGGCCTAGTGGTAGGTCGTTAACAACTTGGTGACGTACTAGACCGTCTTCGTCGATTAGGAAAGAGCCACGGAAAGCAACGCCTGCTTCTGGGTGCTCAACGTCGTAAGCTTTACAGATTTCGTGCTTAACGTCAGCTACTAGTGGGTACTTAACTTGACCGATACCGCCATCTTCGATAGCAGTGTTACGCCATGCGTTGTGAGAGAACTGAGAATCGATTGAAACACCGATTACTTCAACACCTTTAGCTTGGAAATCAGCTAGACGGTTGTCGAAAGCGATTAGCTCAGATGGGCAAACGAAAGTGAAATCTAGTGGGTAGAAGAAAACGACTGCTTTCTTACCTTTAGTGAACTCTGCAAAGTTGAAGTTATCAACGATCTCACCGTTACCTAGAACAGCTGCAGCAGTAAAATCTGGGGCTTGACGACCTACTAGTACCATTTTTTTGCTCCTAAAATATATGGTTAGTTCCAAACCAAGATAAGTATGATTGGTTTGGTCCGTGTTTGTACGCGACAAACTATAGTACAAATTGTACTATGTAAAAAAGCGAATTAAATAGATTAGGTTAATCGAAAAAAGCGATAAGTCGTTTTTTATTAACTTGGTCAATATCCAGTCAGATTTTATCGATATATCTATGAATAAGTGGCCTAGTCTCAAACAATTGCATTATCTCATCACCCTACATGAAACTCGTCACTTTAGTGAAGCGGCTGAAAAGTGTTTTGTCAGTCAGTCGACCTTAAGTAAAGGTATCCAAAACCTTGAAGAACTGATTGGTTGCCCTCTTTATGAAAAGAAAGATAAGAAAAGCCCATTGGTCTTTACTCAAGCTGGTGAGCTGGTGGTCCAGCAAGGTCGTGAGTTGCTGGCTAAAGGGCAAGATCTCGTCGAACTTGGTCGCGTGTGCCAAGGGGGGGAGATGGAAGGGCAGTTGCGGGTGGGTTGTATTCCAACGATCGCTCCTTTTTTATTGTGTGATTTAGTCCAAGAGGTTAATAAGCGTTTTCCGCAATTGAACCTATTACTAAGAGAAGACACCACAACTAACCTTCTTGATGCACTGCGCCATGGTGATCTAGATGTGCTGATCTTAGCCTTACCGGTTGAGATTGATGGTATGGATAGCCGCATTGTCGGTAATGACCCGTTCAGAATGATCATCAGCCAGAATCAAGCGGACGCAATCCAAACCCCAATCAAGTACGCCGACTTGCCCAATGAGTTTGTGTTCTTATTAGAGAAAGAGCACTGTCTAACAGAGCATGCAGTTTCTGCGTGTAAGCTAACTGATAA
Source organism: Vibrio sp. 2433-A1 (assembly GCF_056726085.1). Lineage (NCBI taxonomy): Bacteria > Pseudomonadati > Pseudomonadota > Gammaproteobacteria > Vibrionales > Vibrionaceae > Vibrio > Vibrio sp. 2433-A1. The sequence goes on along the minus strand of NZ_JBRESC010000007.1, from coordinate 153,699 downwards.
AGAGAAGATTAACCCATTCTCTGCCACCAGTTTGCACACCTTAGTACAAATGGTTGCCAACGGTATGGGCACCACCTTTATTCCGCAAATGGCCATCGACCATGGTCTGATAGAGAATCAAAACTTAGTCGTGGTTGATGCACCTGGCCAGCAAGCGCATCGTCACATTGGCTTAGTTTGGCGTCCAAGCTCATCGCGTGTGAGCACATTTGATCAATTAGCAGATGTTGTTTCTGAGCTACTTTAGCGATAAGTAGTAGTCCAAATCTCCGTTAAATCCATTAAAAGCACACTAGTTTTAGTGTGTTTTTTAGCATTTTATTCTGTTGGTGAACTTTGACTTGTAAAATTTCACAACAGAACCTTGATGAAGCTTTCATTAAATTGTGAAATTTCACAGTGTGAATTTTACAGTTCATAATTTTCTTCTTGTTTGATTAAGCGGTTGCATATCACCGTTAAGCCCAGTCTCATCTAAGTTTCCCTTCGGGCATTTAAAATTAAACGCCTGTTTGAAACGGTTTTACATGTCTAATTTCACTGTAATTAAATTACGTAACTCATTACGTTTTGGTGATCGGAGTCAATGGTTTGTGCGGCGCGGAATAAAACTTCAAATTTAACGTTTTGTTTACTTTAGTACTTTTACTCTAGCATAGTTTGGTATAGCTTAAATGTAAGCCCAGTAAGACTTATGTCTAGATTGAAAAGCTCGCCTGAGTCGGTCAATCTAACTGGCAAGACAACAAGAAACCTAGTCAATTGACAATCAGTAAGGATGTTTGATTGTTGTTTGATAGTTACAAATGTAATTAAGGTGACGTTCCGCTCGATGTGTTCATCGAAAGGTTCATAAAGGAAAAAGATTATGCTTGCTAATACACCAGATAGAGACAAAACAACAGTAGAAGCCCAAGAAACCCTACTAAACGAAGGCATGCTTAGTGTTACCGGTACCCTTTCACCAGAACACCAAGCGATTTTCCCTGTTGAAGCCCAAACTTTTTTATCTCTGCTGTGTGACAAGTTCGCTAGTCAGGTCGAACAGCTGCTTACTGCTCGTGAAGAGAAGCAAGCAAAGATCGATGCTGGCGAGCTGCCGGATTTCCTAGAGGATACGCAAGATATCCGTGAAGGAAGCTGGAAGATCCAAGGGATTCCAAAAGATCTACAAGATCGCCGAGTCGAAATCACTGGCCCCACAGACCGTAAAATGGTGATTAATGCACTGAATGCCAATGTGAAAGTATTCATGGCGGACTTTGAAGATTCGATGGCACCCGCTTGGAGTAAGGTGCTAGATGGACAGATTAACTTGCGCGATGCAGTTAATGGCGACATCAGCTATACCAATCCGGTTAATGGCAAGCACTATGCGCTGGAGTCCGAACCAGCGGTTTTAATCTGCCGAGTACGTGGTCTACATCTAAAAGAAAAACACGTGACATTCAACGGTCAGATTATCCCTGGGGCGCTGTTTGACTTTGCGCTTTACTTTTACAACAACTACGCCAATTTGTTGAAAAAAGGCAGCGGTCCCTACTTTTATATTCCTAAGTTGCAGTCTCATAAAGAAGCGCAGTGGTGGAGCCAAGTATTCCACTTCACTGAAGACTATTTTGGCCTAGATACTGGCACGATAAAGGCCACTGTTCTTATTGAGACTTTGCCTGCTGTGTTTGAGATGGATGAAATTTTGTTCTCACTCAAAGAGCACATCGTTGGCCTTAACTGTGGCCGTTGGGACTACATCTTTAGCTACATCAAAACTTTGAAGAAACACCCCGACCGCGTGCTGCCGGATCGTCAAGTGGTGACAATGGATAAGCCGTTCCTGAATGCCTACTCGCGTTTACTCGTTCGTACTTGTCATAAACGTGGTGCTTTTGCTATGGGAGGGATGGCCGCCTTTATCCCTGCGAAAGACCCACAAACCAATCAGCAGGTGCTCGATAAGGTACATAACGATAAGTCGCTCGAAGCGAACAACGGACACGATGGCACTTGGGTTGCTCACCCGGGCTTAGCAGATACTGCTCTAGCGGTGTTTGACTTGGCATTAGGAGAGCGTACCAACCAGCTAAACGTCTCACGACATCAAGATGCGCCAGTGACAGCAGAAGATCTTCTCGCGCCATGTGATGGTGAGATCACTGAACAAGGCATGCGTCATAACATTCGTGTTGCGCTGCAATACATCGAAGCGTGGATCTCTGGCAATGGTTGTGTACCGATTTACGGTTTGATGGAAGACGCGGCAACCGCAGAAATCTCCCGCGCCTCAATCTGGCAATGGATTCAACATGGCAAGGCGCTTGATAACGGCCAAACGGTCACTAACGAACTGTTTGAGCTCTACCTTGCGCAAGAAATTGAAGTAGTGAAAGAGGAAGTAGGGCAAGAGCGCTACGAGTCTGGACGCTTTGAAGAAGCCGCAGTGCTGATGGCGAAACTGACCACCAGTGATGAATTAACCAATTTCTTAACTATTCCGGGTTACGACTACTTGGACTAAAGGACTCTGTCATCCTCCCTATAGGGAATGACAAACATATTCAAACAATAACGTGAATCGTCTGCGGCAGAGCAGGAAGTACTGCCAAGGAACAAGGAAACATAGCGCCCGTTACACAACATAAGAAGCGCTCATCAAAAGAGGGATAAACCGATGACTAACTTAACTCGCCGCCAACAAATCGAAGCTCTGGAAAAAGACTGGGCAACTAACCCACGCTGGAAGAACGTTAAGCGTCCTTATACGGCTGAAGAAGTAGTAGAACTACGTGGCTCAATGGTGCCTGCTAACACCATCGCCCAACGTGGTGCTGACAAGCTATGGTCACTGGTCAACGGTGATGCGAAAAAAGGCTATGTGAACTGTCTTGGTGCTCTAACGGGTGGTCAAGCTGTACAGCAAGCGAAAGCAGGCATCGAAGCGATTTACCTTTCAGGCTGGCAGGTAGCAGCAGATAACAACACGGCTTCAACTATGTACCCTGACCAATCGCTATACCCAGTAGATTCTGTTCCTTCAGTGGTTAAGCGTATCAATAACTCATTCCGCCGCGCAGACCAAATTCAGTGGTCAAATGGTAAGTCGCCAGAATCTGAAGGTGGTATTGATTACTTCCTACCAATCGTAGCGGATGCTGAAGCAGGCTTTGGCGGTGTACTTAACGCTTACGAATTAATGAAGTCGATGATTGATGCCGGTGCAGCTGGCGTGCACTTCGAAGACCAATTAGCGTCAGTGAAGAAATGTGGCCACATGGGTGGTAAAGTACTGGTTCCAACTCAAGAAGCGGTGCAAAAGCTAGTCGCAGCTCGTCTAGCAGCAGACGTTTCAGGAACGACAACACTGGTTATCGCTCGTACGGATGCAAACGCAGCTGACCTGATTACTTCAGATTGTGACCCATACGATAAAGACTTCATCGAAGGTGAACGCACTCAAGAAGGTTTCTACCGTGTTCGCGCCGGCATTGACCAAGCTATCTCTCGTGGTCTGGCTTATGCGCCATATGCAGACCTTATTTGGTGTGAGACAGCAACGCCTTGTCTAGAAGAAGCCCGCAAGTTTGCAGAAGCGATTCATGCAGAATACCCTGGTCAATTGTTGGCTTACAACTGTTCACCTTCGTTCAACTGGGAGAAAAACCTAGATGCAGAGACGATTGCTAAGTTCCAGCAAGAGCTGTCTGACATGGGTTACAAGTACCAATTCATCACACTAGCAGGTATTCACAACATGTGGTTCAACATGTTCGAACTTGCGCATGATTACGCACAAGGTGAAGGTATGCGCCACTACGTTGAGAAAGTTCAGCGTCCTGAGTTCCAAGCGGCAGAAAAAGGCTATACCTTCGTAGCTCACCAACAAGAAGTGGGTACCGGTTACTTCGATAAGATGACTAACACGATTCAAGGTGGTAACTCTTCAGTCACTGCATTGACGGGGTCAACCGAAGAAGACCAATTCTAAGAATCCCTAGCCATTAGTACCGCATCTCGTGAGCCACAATACGCAGGCTTTGGCTCACTAGACTTTGGGTATAGATATTCTGTTTAGGCATTAACTTTGACATGCTTTTGAGCGGCTTTCGCCGCTCTTTTTTGTGCCTTAAAGTTTGAAAAAGCTTAACAGATCTTTTTGTTTTACCGCCAAAGAGGCAAGCTCTTCACTGGCGCTCTTACTTTGCTGAATACCGGACACATTTTGGTTGACCAGATCGAAGGTAATAGAAACGTTTTGTGAAATGTCTTGTGTCACACCTGACTGCTCTTCAGATGCGGTCGCAACCTGAGTGTTCATATCAGAAATCAAAGCAACCGACTCAGTAATCGAGGTAAATGCAGATCTAAGCTCTGCACTGTATTTATGTGACTCCTCAGCAAGGGTTAAGTTAGATTGCATAAACTGATTGGCATCTTTTGCTTGAGCTTGTAAGCGCGAGATGATTTCTTGAATATCGACGGTTGATTGCTGCGTTTTCGCTGCCAATGAACGTACTTCATCGGCAACAACAGCAAATCCACGTCCTTGCTCTCCAGCGCGAGCAGCCTCGATCGCTGCGTTCAATGCAAGTAAGTTAGTTTGCTCTGAAATAGAGTTAATCACTTCCACGACCGTACCAATCTCTACAGAGTACTCTTGCAGTTGGTTAACAATTTTCGATGTTTCGCTAATCGAACTGTCCACTTTGCTTGCAATTTGGTCTGAGGAGTCGAGAGAGTTACCGCCATTTTGCACATTAGTGGATGCTTCTGATGCTGCGTTTTCAGCGTTCGCTGCATTTTGGCTCACTTCACTTGCGGTGCTCGAAAGCTCATTGATCGCCGTTGCAATTTGCTCCATTTGGCTCAGCTCTTGACGAGCGTTGTTTTCTGTTTCACCCATTACCGCCGACAGCTCAACTGAAGCGGATGAGACATTGTCTGAGATCTGGTGGAAGCCATCAATGATTCGGCGAAGCTCTGTACGCATTTGCAAGATGTTGGCGTAAATCCCGCTTTCATTGCCTGTTGTTTGGATATGGTTGGATAAGTCACCCTTGGATACGTCTGCGACAATTTTTTCAATATCGCTTGGTTCGCCACCCACAACTTTCAGCACGCTACGATAAATCGCAATGGCAATGCCTAGCGCGATAATGATCACGATTGCAGAAAGTACAAAAATAGTCCACTGAGCATTTGAGAAGCGCTCAACCATTTCAGGGCCGACGGAATCCTGCTTATTCTTGGTGGCGAGCTTTATTTCTTCGATTGTTAGTGCAGCAGAGGCCCCTAATACATCCAAGGTTCCAGAGATGATTTGATTGCGTGAGTTGATGGTTTGGACTACTCCCGCAAAGGTGTTTCGATACTGGTCGAAAGATTGCTGGAATGTTTTTAGGTTCGACACTTGTTGTGCTGATATCAGTTGAGACTCAACTTTATTGACTAGCTCGGCAACGATTGAAAACTCGTTCTCTGCTCGCTCAGCATCACTTTGCGAATTACTGGTTAGAAACTTTGATGCGTAGAGGCGAGAGAGCAATAAGTGTTGTTGTAAGGTACCCGCGCTAATTGCCACGTCTAAGTCATCTTCAGTCGCTGCTCGATTCATAATCTCCGTTACCGACTTACGCATATTTAGGCCCAGAGGAGTAAGGTGTTCATTGACTAATGTATTGCGTTGGTTGACCAACTGAATGACCTGATTAAATCCGTCTTTATATTGCTTGAGCTGATTTTCAATCGAGATGAATTCTGACTTGTGCGCATCGTCAATATGCGAATCAAGCACACCATTTATAAGGTTGATTGAGGTAGTGATGCGTTTATCCAGCTCTGCAATATTCGCAGCGTCATGATTCTTAATGTACTTAAGCGCTGCGAGGCGAGCCTCTAGAACATTGGCTTGAATCCTACCCGTAGAAACACTGGTTAAGGCAAGAGCTCGATAGGTGTTGAAACCGTCACTTGATTGATAAAAGCGCAGTGATGCAACGACGGAAATGATCAAAATTAGGCCTAGGATTACGCCAAACCCTAGAGTTAATAGTTTTTTAAGGCTCATACCAATGTCCCTGTTTGGCTTAGGTGAGAACTGACGAAATGTACAATTTGATTGATATAGTTATAAGTAAATTATAATGGGAATATTTGGATTCTGCTGATCTTGAAACAGGGAAATTTAAATAAACTGATAAGGTAGAGCTTTAATGGCTGTAGGTTTAGGGAAATTGCTGACATAAACATCGTAGATGTCAGCAATTTGGGGAGTTAATGGTCAAGGTAAGAGAGCAATAGTGAGCGGTTTGGCAGAGCACTCATTGCCCCTTTTTTCGTCGTTGCCAATGCGCCACAGATATTGCCCCAACGAACGGCTTCAATCACTTTAGCTTCATGCTGCCAATCATCATGCTGGGAGAGGTAGGCAAGTAAGCCACTGACAAATGCGTCTCCAGCTCCTGTCGTATCGACAACGTTGACGGGTATGGAATCGACTTGGTGTTGTTGACCGTTAACGATCGCCAGCGCGCCATTTCCTCCTAGGGTGATGAGCACCAGAGGAATTGAGTAACGAGATAGCTCTGTTAATCCCTTATCAAGAGAGGAAGTTTCCGTTAAATAGAGTAGCTCTTCTTCTGAAAACTTAACCACGTCGGCCAGTTTTATCGCACTTATTACAACGGGACGAATTTCTTGCGGCTGCTGCCAGACTTCATTACGTAGGTTAGGATCAAAGCTTACAAAACCATTTGCTTCTTTCATCGCTTTCATTGCTGCTAAGGTAGTGAAACGGCTCGGTTCGTTGGCAAGGGCTATTGAACAGCAGTGAAGCCATTGGTTTGCTTCAAACGAGGGAATATCAGTGAGCTGAGTGAATTGGTCAGCGCTTGGCTTAACCATAAAGGTAAATGAGCGTTCACCGTGATCATCAAGGTCAACAATTACGGTTGAGGTGCGCTGCTCATCATCCAGTGTTAGGTGAGTGATATCGATGTTTTCACTGGCTAACACCTCAGCCATAAAGCGGCCTAAAGGATCATCACCCACACGCCCAAAAAATCCACATTGGCCAGAAAGTCTTGCAATGCCAACAGCGACGTTAGCTGGAGCGCCGCCCGGACATTTTAGGTAGGTATTGTCGCCATCTGGAATTAGGTCTACTACAGCATCACCGGTGAGCCAAACTTTGTTCATGATTCGTTCCTTACAAAGGCGCCCATCGGAGCATAGCAAGATGGGCTAGGTCATTGGTGCACCTAGGGGGCAGTACACCAACGAATTTATAGTTATTGACTGTTTTTTACTGGGTTGTAGATGCGGGTCAGGACAAAAGCGGTCGCAAACGAACTTGCAATAACCGTTAGATAGCCCAGAACTGCTGTTAATGATTGCGAGTAAAGCAAGATTCCTGGAATGAAGGTAATACCCATACCGGTCGCACTGATGTTTAGTACGTAAGTAACCAAACCACCCACAGCGCCACCGACCATACCGAACATGAACACTTTACTGTATTGAAGGTTGACGCCAAACAATAGTGGTTCAGTGATACCAAACAGTGTCGACATTGACGCACTGTAAGCATTACCTTTCTTGATCTTGTCTTTTAGCAGCGTCGCCACCGCGATAGCAGCACCAAATTGACCAGCCATTGAAGCCGTACCTAGAGGCTGAAGTGGGTTTACACCTGTTTCATTAAGCAGGCCGATTTCAATCACGCCTAATGCGTGGTGCAGTCCGGTGATCACGATCATTTGTTGAACAGCACCATAAAGGATATAACCTAGGCCAAGCGGAAGGTCGAGTGCCATGCGTACCAATGAAGTACAGCCGTGCTCAATGGTTTGTAAGATTGGGCCAAAGCCGAACAGGATGACGAACACGGCAATTGTGATGGTCAAAAATGGAGTAAAGACTAAGTCCATACTGGCTGGAACAAAGCGGCGCAGGTTGCGTTCTAAGTAAGAGACAAACCAACCAGCAAATATCGCCGGCAGTACCGTACCTTGGTAGCCCACCAGTGGGAAGTTGATACCAAGCAGATTGACCATCATCGGTTCTGCGCCACCATTAGCAACCACCCAAGCATTAGGCAGTTGCGGGGCAACCATCATCAAACCGACGACAATGGCGATAATCGCATTACCACCAAATTTCTTTGCCGCAGAATAAGCGATTAAAACGGGTAAGAAGGCAAAGGCGGTATCGGTCAGCATGCTAAACAGCGCGAGTGTCTCTGGTGAGAAATCGACGCCTGAGTGCAGCATCATGCCACGCAAACCCATTAATAAGCCGGTAGTGACCAGTGCAGGGATCAGCGGAATCAAAATGTCAGCAAGAGTACGAACGATTTTTTGACTCGCCGTCATATCGGCAAACGCATCTTGTTTGAAATCGTTAGTGTCAAACTCGCCACCCAAGGCACGCTTGAGCGAATCATAGACATGAGAAACCTTGCCAGTACCAATAATGAACTGGTGTTGGCCTGACTGATAAAAGTAACCGCTGATTTGGCTAATCTCTTTGGCTTTATCAGTATTGACCTTGTCATTGTCTTTAAGGATAAGTCGCAGACGCGTAGCACAATGCTCTGCGTTGCGGATGTTGTCTAGGCCTCCGATACTATCCAGTATCTCGTTCACGGTAGCGTCATAATTCATTTTGTTCACCACTTTATTATATTGTAAGGTAGGTTAGCTGGGTATCGATGTCTGCACCTTTTTTAGTCGATATAATTAGCTGGTGGTTTTCTTGCTCGGGGAAGAAAAGACAGGTAAATACATCTCGGCCATCATTAATATAAATTTCAATAATGCTTTGATCGCAAATGAAGTGAATATTGTTAATGTCGTAATCTGTTTGGTGTTGACGTTTATTTCCATACTCCCAATCTTGGGTATGATGGTCATATAGCGCTCTATCTAAAGTAATGGTGTTATTATTGATAGTCAGCGTTAACTCTTTACCACTTTGTGTGTTCAAAGAAATGGTTATATTTTCCTCTTTCGATAAGTTATTAACCTCTAGAGAAAAAGATAAACTTTCTAGTTCAACTCCTTGATGTTTTGATTTATATCCAATTTGTTTTATTAATGAATCGGAATTAATAATGTTTGGTCGTTGAATAAGTCGATTATTTTCAACGGCTAGTTCTCTAGTGAGAGTCAAGCAGTGAATCCAACCCTGTTGTTCGCTCGGCAAGTGTTCATCTGTCCCGGCCCATGCAATCAGTGTTTGTTTCTTTGGCGCATTCGCCATGGTTTGCGGTGCGTAGAAATCAAAGCCACGGTCGAGTTCATCCCAATGACGAACAGTGAACGTAAGCTGCTCGAAATCCACTTGGCCTAAGCAGTAAATAACGTTGAATTTATTGTGGAAGCGAGTTCCATCAACAGTCACACCTTGTGGAGAAAATATCAGCACGTCATGACCATCGACTTCTAGCAGGTCAGGGCACTCATACATGTAGGCATCAAGAAAGTCGCCGCTGACTTGAATGTCCAGTGTCCCTTTGAACTCCCAGTCGAGTAAATCAGGCGATTGGTACACGATGATCTCACCGCTTAAATTAGACTCTCGCTGAGCGCCTAGTAACATAAAGTAGTGACTACCACGTTTAACGATTTTTGGATCGCGTACATGGCCAGTGTAGCCTTGTGGTACTGATTCAATCAGCGGATTGAGAGCGTGTTTAGTCACTTGATTGTTTTTATCTAAGATCGCTAAACACTGGTTGGCATCGCGTTCATCACCACGTTTAACATTACCGGTGTAGAATAGGTAACTACGATCATTTTCAACCACAGCACCACCTGAATAAGCACCGTGAGACTCATAATCTTCTAACGGGGTTATTTTTGAACCATGCTCTGTCCAATTTAATAAATCATCAGAGGCTAAATGCATCCAATGTTTCATTCCATGGTAAGTATCAAATGGAAACCATTGGTAAAATAAGTGATATTGATTATTAAAATAACAAAAACCATTCGGGTCGTTTAACAACCCATGTGGTGGGTTAATATGAAATAGTGGACGAAATGAATTTTTTGATTTTATTTCTTCAAACTTTTTAATATCTAATGCCGTTGCCGTGTTGATGGTTTTATATTTTTGTTGTTGCACGTTACTTACCTAATCACCTTGGGTTGAAGAAATCATAGAGAGCTTGATAAGGGGTGAAAATAGTGACGCACTTTTATTCATTAAATTTGACGGCATTTTGAACAAATAGAGAACAGGTTGTGATGTAACACAAAGTCTTGTTACATGGTAAGGGGTAATATCTGACGTTGATTGATAGAAACGTTGGATGGAAGTGCAATGACGATTCGTGATGTAGCTAAAAGGGCAGGAGTCTCTATTGCGACAGTGTCTAGAGTGCTCAATGGTAGTGAGGGTGTTTCTGTTGAAGCAAAGCAAGCGGTAGAGTCGGCTATGACAGAACTGAATTATCAAAAGCCTCCGCAGAAGCGCAAAAAGCCAACCAAGCTGTTCGCCGTCATTGTGCGCAATATGTCTAACCCGTTTTTTTCACAACTGGTCGATGTATTGGAAGAAGAGGCATACAAGCATGGCCGCAGCTTACTGTTGTTTAATAGTCGCAATAACCTTCAGCTAGAAAAGACCTTTTTGTCTGAGTGTATTAATCACAAAGTGGATGGGGTATTTCTTATCCCTCGTTCGCTAAAAGAGGAGCATTTAGCGCCTTTGAAAGCGCTGCCTTTTCCGGTTGTATTGCTGACCGCAACCGCAACCGGCACCATTAGTATTGGTACTCATCATCAGCACGGCGGAGAGCTTGCAGCTAAACACTTTGTTCAGCAGGGCTATCGGAAGCTGGGTTACATCGGAGCCAGTGACACAAAGTCTGATCGACTAATCGGTTATCAAAACGAGTTGTCTAGGCTAGGGATAGAGTTGCCACTGGAATCGGTTCTTGCTCCGTATGATTCTGACTCTTTACGTAATTACATTGAAAAGTGGATCACGCAAAATCCCCAGCCTATCGAGGGAGTGTTTTGCTCCGACGATATTTCTGCCAGCCATTTGCACAATGCGCTACAAGAGCAAAAAGTGAGTCATAGGGTCGACATCATAGGTTTTGATGACACCTTTATTGCTCAGTCACTTGGCTTCTCAAGTATTAAACAGCCAATTAGAAAAATTGCTTTATTGGGCTTTGATATGATGATTGAAGCGATTCAGCAAGGTGAGGTAGTGCAGCGTTTGGTGCTATTAGAGCCAACGCTGTCGGTTAGAAGCCATCCTTCATTGCAAACCGTGTCTCGTCGACCTGAAATCTTGCGTAACGATTAGCAAGCATCATCACGCTATCAACAGCTGCATATTTATAAGGGCAGCTGATTTAGCGTGATGACATTGATGTGATTAATCGACTTCCTCGGGCTCAACTTCTTCTTGAAGCTCAAGCAAGTTGATCGCAATAGAGACAAAGTCGCTATCCGTAATGATGCCCACTAGCTGCCCTTTTTCAACCACAGGTAAGCAACCCACTTTGTGTTTTTGCATGTAAATTGCGCTTTCTTTCAAACCTGCTTGTGGTGCCACTGACATAATACTGGTCTTCATGACTTCATAGAGTGGTGTATTGAGCGTGTAAGATTGACTTTCTGGGAGCTTTTGTAGGCTAGATTCTTGAGCGGCGAGTACATCACGTTGCGAAACGACGCCAAGCAACTTTTTATCCGCATCGATGATCGGAACATGGCGGATGTCGAGCGCTTCCATCATGCTTTTGGCATCGGCGAGATTGTGAGATCGAAGAAGCGTATGCGGGTTACGCGTCATCATGTCTTCTACCTTAATCATTGCTGCCTCCTGAGTTATTATTCTTTGCTCTTTAAATATAGTGATTTTCTTGGTCTGAGTTTGAGAGATAAACCTGTTTTTAAAGCTATAACCACGATTTTTTTGCGGTAAATCAATTGATGAATAATTCAGCAGAAAAATAGATGCGCTTTAGAGCAAAGTAGCGCAAATGATTACAATAATTCACATCTCTTTTCTTGCTATTGCTCGCACGGACAATATACTAGTCGGCTGCGAAAAACTCGTCGTCTGTTTGTGACAGAATCAGTTCGACTTCCATTACGACATAAGAAACCACGGCTAAAGATTAGTAACATGCAAGTATCAGATTTTCACTTTGACTTACCGGATGAGCTTATTGCTCGTTACCCACAACCTGAGCGTACTGCAAGCCGTTTACTACAAATGGATGGCAATACCGGTGAGCTTGTTGATGGCACATTTACTGATGTGTTAGGGCAAGTTCAGCCAGGCGACTTAGTTGTATTTAACAATACACGAGTGATTCCAGCACGTATGTTTGGCCGCAAAGAGTCAGGCGGAAAATTAGAAGTGTTGGTTGAGCGTGTTGTTGATGAAAAAAGCATTCTTGCTCATGTTCGCTGTTCAAAGTCACCAAAGCCGGGCAGTACAATTTTTGTCGGTGAGAATGATGAGTTTTCTGCAGAAATGGTCGCGCGTCATGATGCACTGTTTGAGTTAAAGTTTAACTCAGAGCAAAACGTTCTGGCGGTACTGGAAGAGATCGGCCACATGCCACTTCCACCTTACATTGACCGTCCAGACGACGATTCAGACAAAGAGCGCTACCAAACGGTTTATAATCAAAAGCCGGGTGCCGTAGCCGCGCCAACAGCGGGTCTTCATTTTGATGAACCTTTGCTTGAGAAGATCAAAGCAAAAGGTGCTGAGTTTGCTTACGTTACTTTGCATGTAGGTGCAGGAACGTTCCAGCCAGTGAAAGTAGATAACATTGATGAACACCACATGCATGCCGAGTACGTTGAAGTACCGCAAGAAGTGGTCGATGCAATCAATGCAACGAAAGCTCGTGGTGGTCGAATCATTGCTGTGGGTACGACATCGGTGCGCTCGCTAGAAAGTGCAGCGCAAGATGCGATTAAGAAGGGCACGGAACTGGTTCCGTTCTTCGGTGATACCGAGATCTTTATCTACCCTGGTTACGAATATCAGTTAGTAGATTGCCTAATCACTAACTTCCACTTGCCTGAGTCAACGCTCATCATGTTGGTGAGCGCTTTTGCAGGTTATGACAATACGATGAACGCATATAAGCACGCTGTAGAGAACAAGTACCGCTTTTTCTCGTATGGCGATTCAATGTTCATTAAAAAGAAAACGGTGTAGATTACTTTGAGAGATTCCTGACATCTCGTACCTCGATTCAGCAATGACAAACGTTGGTTTTGATAGCCTAATATGTTATTCGATGAGTGAGATACTCAAACTCAGTCATTCCATAGAGTGAGGAACGAACGAGTAGGGAATCTCTTATGTTCAGCAAGGAGCTGAACGCAAACAATTTACGAGTGCTAGCAGCAAGCTAGGAAGTAGGGTAGAAGGCTACCTTATCTCTCGCATGGAAGGCGACCGCTCCTCATAGAGCTTAAAGCTCTGAACTTAATGTCAGACTGTTTCTCTGACAACCGGAGGCTTCGTGAAGTTAAAATTCGATCTTAAGAAAAAAGACGGTGTTGCGCGTCGTGGTCAACTGACCTTTGAACGTGGCACAGTCCAAACACCAGCATTCATGCCAGTAGGTACTTACGGTACTGTTAAAGGTATGACTCCTGAAGAAGTAAAAGGCACAGGTGCTGAAATTCTTCTTGGTAACACTTTCCACCTATGGCTACGCCCGGGTCAGGAAGTCATGAAAATGCACGGTGACCTACACGACTTTATGAACTGGCAAGGTCCGATCCTTACTGATTCAGGCGGTTTCCAAGTATTCAGCCTAGGTAAGATGCGTACTATCACTGAGAAAGGTGTACATTTCCGTAACCCTGTAAACGGTGACAAGATCTTCATGGACGCGGAAAAGTCGATGGAAATCCAAAAAGACCTAGGTTCTGACATCGTAATGATTTTCGACGAGTGTACGCCATACCCAGCGACACACAACGAAGCGAAGAAATCGATGGAAATGTCACTACGTTGGGCACAGCGCTCACGTGACCACTTCGATAAACTAGAAAACCCGAACAACCTATTTGGTATCGTTCAAGGTGGTGTTTACGAAGATCTACGTGATGTGTCTGTCAAAGGTCTAACTGAGATCGGTTTTGACGGTTATGCAGTCGGCGGCCTAGCAGTTGGCGAGCCAAAAGAAGACATGCACCGTATTCTTGAGCACACATGTCCTCAGTTACCAGAAGACAAGCCTCGTTACCTAATGGGTGTAGGTAAACCTGAAGACCTAGTTGAAGGTGTTCGTCGTGGTATCGATATGTTTGACTGTGTAATGCCAACGCGTAACGCACGTAATGGTCACCTATTTGTGACTGGCGGTGTGATCAAGATCCGTAATGCGAAACACAAAACAGATACAACTGCATTAGATCCGCACTGTGACTGTTACACTTGTCAAAACTACTCTAAGTCGTACCTTCACCACCTAGAGCGTTGTAACGAAATTCTAGGTGCTCGTCTAAATACGATTCACAACCTACGTTACTACCAGCGTCTGATGGAAAGCATTCGTACGGCAATTGATGAAGATCGTTTTGATGAGTTCGTGCAAGAGTTCTATGAGCGTCGTGGCCGTGAAGTTCCGCCACTGGCAAAAGAGCAATAATCGGCACATTTAAGAATTAGAGCCTTTGGCATTACGCCAGAGGCTTTTGCTAATAAAGTAGGCAAACGCACGCTATTTTTGAGAGAGCGATCTCTATTGGTCACTCTCAGACTTGAAACTAATTGGCGAATGCCCAACTTGGACACTAATAAAAAATAATAGAGGATATTTTAATGTTTATTTCTCAAGCTCACGCAGCATCAGAAGGCGCACCAGCAGGCGGCGGTTTTGAAATGCTAATCATGCTAGGTATGTTCGCGGTGATCTTCTACTTCATGATCTACCGTCCACAAGCTAAGCGTGTAAAAGAGCACAAGAACCTAATGGGCTCGATGGGTAAAGGTGATGAAGTGCTAACTAGTGGTGGCCTAGTGGGTAAAATCACTAAAATCGCAGAAGACAACGACTACATCTCTATCGAGCTGAACACAAATAACGAAGTTGTTATCAAGAAAGACTTCGTTACTGCAGTGCTACCAAAAGGTACGCTAAAGTCTCTATAAACAGCTAAAGGATCTCCGCTGTGCTAAACCGCTATCCAATATGGAAGTATCTGATGGTGGTGTTTACCATCGCTATCGCAGCATTGTATGCACTTCCAAATCTCTACGGTGAAGATCCGGCTATTCAAGTTACAGGGGCGCGTGGCGCCTCTGTAGATATGTCAACGCTGGATTCTGTCACTAAAGCTCTTGATGATCAGGGCTTATCTCATAAATCCATTGCTCTAGAAAATGGATCTATTCTTGTTCGTTTCAATGACACTGACACTCAAATCAGTGCTCGCGATATCATCAACGAATCGCTCGGCAAAGACAAAATTGTTGCTCTAAACCTTGCTCCTGCAACCCCTGACTGGCTTGAATTAATTGGTGCTGCACCAATGAAGCTGGGTCTTGACCTACGTGGTGGTGTTCACTTCTTAATGGAAGTGGATATGGACGCTGCAATGGAAAAGCTGGTTGGTCAACAGGAAGAAGCATTCCGTAGTGAACTACGTGAAGCAAAAATTCGTTACCGCTCAATTCGCCCTGCAGGTAAAGATGGCGTTGAAGTTCTCTTGCGTAATGCAGAACAACTTGCTGAAGCAGAAGCACTGCTAAAGAAAAACCATCCAGACATGATCTTTGTTGATTCTGAATCGAATGGTCGCTTTGCATTGAGCGCAACCTTTACTGAGCAACGTCTAACTGAAATTCGCAACTATGCGGTAGAGCAGAACATTACGATTCTACGTAACCGTGTAAACGAATTAGGTGTTGCTGAGCCTCTTGTTCAGCGTCAAGGTGCAAGCCGTATCGTAGTTGAGCTGCCAGGTATTCAAGACACCGCTCGTGCCAAAGAAATTCTTGGTGCGACTGCAACGCTAGAGTTCCGTGAAGTGGACTCGAAAGCAGACCTTGCTGCAGCGGCCAATGGTCGTGCGCCGGCAGGCAGCGAAATCAAGCAAGATCGTGATGGTCGCCCTGTTGTGCTTAAGAAGCGCGTCATTCTAGGTGGTCAAAGCATTACTGACGCAAGTTCAAGTGTTGATGAATATGGTCGTCCACAAGTTAACATCTCGCTAGACAGTGAGGGTGGTAACAAGATGGCTGCGTTCTCTCGCCAGAACATTGGTAAGCTAATGGCAACGGTTTTCGCAGAATACAAAGACAGTGGTCGCCGTACTCCTGAGGGCCGCGTAATTCTGAACAAGCATGAAGAAGTGATTAACCAAGCAACGATTCAATCGGCTCTTGGACGTAACTTCCGTATTACTGGTATCGACTCAGCTGCAGAAGCGCACAACCTGGCACTTCTACTTCGCGCAGGTGCTTTGATTGCGCCTATCTCGATTGTTGAAGAACGTACCATCGGTCCATCTATGGGTCAGCAGAACATCGATATGGGTATCCAAGCGATGATCTGGGGTATGGTTGCGGTAATGCTATTCACGCTGATGTACTACCGTAAGTTCGGTCTGATTGCTAACGTGGCGCTAATGGCGAACCTAGTGTTAATCATTGGTATAATGTCGATGATTCCAGGGGCAACCATGACGCTACCAGGTATTGCCGGTATCGTTCTGACCGTTGGTATGGCCGTCGATGCGAACGTACTGATCTTTGAACGTATCCGTGAAGAACTTCGTGATGGCCGCAGCCCTCAGCAAGCGATTCACCAAGGTTACGCCAACGCGTTTAGTACTATCGCCGATGCAAACATCACCACGCTGATCACCGCGATTATCCTATTTGCAGTGGGTACAGGTGCGATCAAAGGTTTCGCCGTGACACTGTCTATCGGTATCTTAACTTCTATGTTTACAGCTATTGTAGGTACACGTTGTATTGTGAACCTTGCATATGGTGGTAAGCGAATCAACAAACTGTCGATCTAAGGCTAGGAATTAGTATGTTTCAGATTCTAAAAGCAGAAAAAGCGATCGACTTTATGCGTTGGTCGAAGCTGGCATTTGTGTTCTCAATTCTGATGATTGGTGCGTCAATCTTCACTCTTTCAACCAAGTGGTTGAACTGGGGTCTAGATTTTACGGGCGGTACCTTGATTGAAGTGGGTTTTGAGCAACCAGCAAACCTTGAAGATATTCGTGGTGCACTTGAAGCAAAGGGCTTTGGTGACGCAACGGTACAGAACTTCGGTAGTGCGCGTGACGTAATGGTTCGTCTACGTCCTCGTGATGACATGGCGGGTGAGACTTTGGGTAACCAGATTCTTAACGCCATCAAGGACGGTACGGGCGAAAGTGTTGAAATGCGACGTATTGAATTCGTTGGCCCTAACGTAGGTGATGAGCTTACTGAAGCTGGCGGTCTTGCGATTCTTGTGTCTCTAATCTGTATCCTGATCTACGTATCGGTTCGATTTGAGTGGCGTCTAGCGGCGGGTGCGGTATTAGCTCTAGCACACGACGTTATTATTACACTGGGCGTGTTCTCTATGATGCAAATCGAAGTGGACTTGACCATTGTCGCAGCACTACTAACGGTTGTCGGTTACTCGCTCAATGATACTATCGTTGTATTTGACCGCATTCGTGAAAACTTCCGTAAGATGCGTAAAGGCGAAGCCGCTGAAATTATGAACAGCTCGATCACCCAAACATTGAGCCGTACATTGATTACATCGGGTACTACTTTATTCGTAGTTATTGCTCTGTTTACGCAGGGTGGTGCGATGATTCACGGTTTCGCAACTGCACTTCTACTCGGCATTACAGTAGGTACTTACTCTTCAATCTATGTTGCTTCCGCACTAGCATTGAAGCTAGGTATTACTAAAGAGCACCTAATGCCACCTCAAGTAGAAAAAGAAGGTGCAGAGTTTGATGAGATGCCATAAGGTATTAAGTCAAAGATCTTAATCAAAGCCGCTGTTATTCAGCGGCTTTTTTGTTTTATAGAGGAATAGACTTCTGGTCTGTTTTATTGAGTGATATACATATCACGCGAGTAACGAATATGGCTTGGATTGTTTGTACTATAGCCACCGACATTTGTGTGTTTCAAAATAGCTTTTGTTTCAAAGTAAATAGGTGCAACAGGCATTTGGTCAATCAAAAGAGCTTCTGCTTGATGATAAATTGAGTTGCGTAGTTCTAAATCCATGGTGACTTTTGATTGTGCTATCAGCTTATCGTATTGTTTGTTGCTCCATTTTCCTGGATTGTATCCACCTGTTGTAAACATATCTAAGAAAGTTGATGCTTCATTGTAATCGCCGCCCCATTGGAAGCTAAATAGAGTCACATCCCCTTGTCGTACTTTCTGCAAGAAGCTTTTAATATCTTGCTTATGTAGATGAACCTTTATCCCAAGATTAGCTTTTAGCATCGCTGCCACTGCATTACCTAATTTAGTTAACTCGCTATCGCTACTATATTCAAAAGTGACTTCAAGTGGGTGCTGTTGGTCATAACCTGCTTGTTTGATTAACTCGCGAGCTTTTTCCGCTCGTTGTTTTTGCGTCATTGCTTTCCATGGAGCATCTGGCAGTGAATAATTAGCCGTTGCTGGAGGAACAAAGCTATAAGCAGATTGATAGTCTTTATGAAATAGCTTTTGCGTAATGACATCACGATCAATGCTGTAACTAAAGGCTTTACGGACACGAGGATCGTTAAAAGGTGCTTTGGTTGTATTGAAGCCGATAAAGTACTCACCAATTTTGGGACTAATGATGAGATTTTCTGGAGCGGTTGCTTTTATATGCTCAATTTGTCCGACAGGAACATGGCCAGTAATACTGATCTCTTTAGTACGAAAACGGTTATATTCTGATGTAGCATCTGATAGGGCAAGGTAAGTGACCTTGTTTAGCTTGGTATTTTCATTATTCCAGTACTTAGGGTTTCGTACCGCCTCTATTCTTTCGTTAAGAACATGCTTTGATAGGGTAAAAGCTGAACTGACAACAATATGCTCAGGTGTCGTCCACTTTTCTCCATACTTTTTTACCACTTGTTCTGGAACTGCAAACATACTTTCATGGATCAACATAGAGGTAAAGTATGGCAAAGGTTTATCTAACTCAATCACAAGTGTGAGGTCATCTATTGCATGAATGCCTAACTCAGCGACAGGTAATTGTCCATTGATTATCTTTTGAGCATTCTTGATGTGAGCTACTTCGTAGTACCAGGAATATGGTGCACCAGACCTCGGATTGGCGACTCGCTTGAAAGCAAATTCAAAATCAGATGCTTTAATTGGCGTCCCATCAGACCATAGGGCTCCATGACGCAAATGAAAGGTGTAAGTAAACCCATCATTCGATACTTCCCAGTTTGTCGCAAGTGCAGGGATAATATTTCCATTTGAATCTTGTGTTACTAGCCCCTCAAACATGTCATTGACGATCGATGAACTTGAGCCTGTAGATGAATAAGCAGGATCGAGACTTGGTGGCTCATCAAAATTTCCACGAACTAATTCTTGTTTGACAGCCAGCTTCACTCCTTTTGGTATTTCAGCTGCGAAAAGGGGAGAAGACTGTATAAAAATGATGCTTGCTGAAAGCAATAAACTGGAAGTTTTATTTAACATTAGATTCTCATCATTACATTTATATTGGTGGCTTATTTGCTACCCTTTTGTATATTGGTGGTGAGTGGATTATCTTGTAACAAAATGTTACGTATAGAGCTATGTCACACTATTTTTAATTCATTTACAAATACCCACTTTGCATAATATAGATGCAAAGTTTCTACTGAGTGTTTGACTGTGATGCAGTTGGGGAAAGGATTAATACGACGATTGACGGCGTTTATCACCTTCGCAGCTTTACCCCAAATCGCATTGAAGAAACTGATATGGATATCTTCGCCTTGGACGGGAAGTTAATCAGTGACAGTGAGATGATTTCATTGCGCTTTGTGTCTTGCGATTGAGCAGAGAGAATTTGTTGGGTGAATATTGTGCGATCTTGTCGCACACTTAAATAGAGGCTACAGACTTCGAATGATAACTTGCTATGATGAATGAAAATAATAAATAGGAAGCAAGTTATGCCACATTTACGTTTTCGTGCAGTCGAGCCACAAACGGTTCAAACACTATCTAAGCCTTTAATTGATGAACTTCAACCTTTAATGGACTGTCCTCGAGAAGACTTTACCTGCGAGTATATCTATTCAACATTTTTCCACGAAGGAGAAGTGAGCAGCGCTTACCCGTTTGTAGAGGTGTTGTGGTTTGCTCGTGGCCAAGAAGTTCAAGATGCAGTCGCTAAGGCGATTACCTCGCAAGTTCGTGGTGTGATTGGTGAAGATATCGATGTCGCAGTGATTTTTATCGCGCTTGATGCCAAGGGCTATTACGATAATGGTGAGCATTACTAAGTAAGTTCAGTTAACCAGTTTTCATCAGGGGAGAAAGCGATGCAGGCTAGTATGGATACATGGCGTAAACTGTCTTTGTTATACTCTTCTTTGCTGTTTGCTTCCACGGTAGCTGCGACTCCGTGGGAGAAAATAGACGCCCCTTCAAATGGTTCACCCCAAGCGATTGGCAGCTACGCTAATGGCTGTTTGTCCGGTGGTGCAGCATTACCGCTAAAAGGAGAGGGCTATCAAGTTATCCGTAGTCAACGTGAGCGTTACTATGGTCACCCGAATGCGATCGGTTTTATTGAGCGTTTAGCTTATTTGTCACGTAATGAACTAAAAACCAATATCTTGATTGGTGATATATCTCTGCCTCAAGGTGGGCGATTTTCATCAGGGCACTCTAGCCACCAAACGGGGTTAGATATCGATATTTGGCTTAAGTTAGCGGACACGCCGCTTTCCGAACCTCAGTTAGCACAGCCGACGCCTCATAGTGTGGTCAGCTTAAAGCAGTACCAGCTACTCAAAAACAACTGGGACGAACGTCATTTCGAGTTAGTAAAATTTGCCGCCAGCGATGAGCAGGTTGCACGTATCTTTGTCCACCCGGTGATAAAAGAAAAATTGTGTACGACTGAGCAAAGTAATGAGCGAGAGTGGCTGCGAAAAGTGCGTCCATGGTGGGGGCATCATTACCATATGCATGTCCGTTTGAACTGCCCTGAAAGAAGTCAAAACTGCAAACCTCAAGCTGAGCCGCCTAAAGGGGATGGTTGCGGTGCTGAGCTAACAAGTTGGAAACCACAGCCTAAGCCAGCAGGCCCTAAAGTTGCCTCTATAAAAACGAAGAAGAAATCACCGAAAGTGATGCCCGAACAGTGTCAACAACTTCTGGTCGTAAATGGGCGTTGATAAATTCATAATAGCCACACTGTTACTCTTGTTTTTGTAATTTTATTTCACATATCCCGAACTCTAAGTACGAATAATTCGAACTCTGATTCCTTGTCTCTGTTTGGTTACATTTCCTTTCTTTTTTTGTAATTTTAGCTACACTTTTGCGTCTTTTGTGACGATTTTGACGGCTCTTTTTGCCACTTTAGTTGATATAAATCATGGCTATAGAGAACCAGGACGCCTGATTTTCTCTGACCATAAATCCAAACGGTCTCTTTTTTCGTAAATAAATTACAGTTAACTACGTTTTAAGCACGACACGTTATTGAGGAACCGAGATGTTAGATACCCTCATGCTGTCGCGGATTCAGTTCGCGGCCAATATCAGCTTTCACATTCTTTTTCCGACCATCACCATCGCTTTGGCTTGGATGTTGGTCTTTTTTAAGTGGCGCTACAATCGTACTCAAGCGCCTGTTTGGCTCGATGTTTATTATTTCTGGGTCAAAGTTTTCGCGCTGACATTTGCTTTGGGCGTCGTGTCGGGCATTACGATGAGTTTTCAATTTGGTACAAACTGGCCTGGCTTTATGGAGCGAGTCGGCAACGTCGCAGGACCGCTATTAGGCTATGAGGTGATGACCGCATTCTTTATGGAAGCGACTTTCCTTGGGGTGATGTTGTTTGGTCGAGGCCGCGTCCCTGATTGGTTTCATACCCTTGCCACTGTGTTGGTTGCAGTGGGAACAACCATGTCAGCGTTTTGGATTTTAGTACTCAACAGTTGGATGCATACGCCAAGTGGCTATGAAGTGGTCGATGGCATTGTGCACGTCACCAGTTGGAAAGAAGTGATTTTCAACCCTTCGCTTCCTTACCGCTTTGCTCACACTTTGTTCGCCTCCGCCTTGACGGCAAGCTTCTTAATCGCAGGTATCTCTGCTTATCAAGTGATTAAGCAGCCGAACCATCGAGCCGCGAAATTGGGCTTGAAAGTCTCTCTATTTGCGGCAGCAGGATTTATACCGCTGCAGATATTAGTTGGGGATTTGCATGGATTGAATACCCTAGAGCATCAACCTGCCAAAATCGCTGCGATGGAAGGGGTTTGGGAAACGGAGCAAGGCGCACCTTTGCTGTTGTTTGCAATGCCGAACGAAGAGACGCGAAGCAATGATTTTTCTGTTGGTATTCCTAAGCTCGCGAGCCTGATATTGACGCATGATCTTAACGGCGAGATTGCGGGGTTGAATGAGTTTGCGCCGGATCACCCACCGGTTAAGCCGCTTTTCTTTGGTTTCAGAGTCATGGTTGGGGTCGGTGTGTTGATGTTATTGGTCAGTTGGTTTGGGGCGGCTAGGTTGGCTCGCAAAAAAGCACTGCCGAAGCCCTATCTTTATACCGTGATGGCGATGACGTTTTCCGGCTGGGTAGCAACATTGGCGGGATGGTACGTGACAGAGATAGGCAGGCAGCCGTGGCTTGTGAGTGGAGTTCTGAGAACCTCTGAAGCCGTGACCCCAGTTGCTAGCAGCCAAGTCATGATTTCGCTGGTTATGTATTTAGTGATCTACGCGATTTTGCTGGTGGCGTACATTCACACTCTGTTCTATTTGGCACGTAAAGACGTGGCAGCGCATCAAGTTACTCTAGAGCAACAAGAGGCCTAATCATGCTCGACTATTTACCAGAAATTTATCTTTTGCTGCTTGGCTTTTCGGTCTTTATGTATGCAGTGCTAGACGGCTACGATTTGGGCGTGGGGATCTTGTTGCCCAGTGATAATGAAGTTCAACGCGATAGGATGATCGCCTCGATTGGACCATTTTGGGATGCCAATGAAACCTGGTTGGTACTCGCAGTGGGTATTTTGTTAATCGCCTTTCCTAGCGCACACAGTTTGATCCTTACCGAGCTTTATCTGCCAACGGCGATTATGCTGATTGCGCTAATCATGCGAGGGGTGGCTTTTGACTTCCGAGCCAAAGCAAACGCTGATCATAAACCACGCTGGGATTGGTGTTTTAGGATTGGATCATTGGTGACCGCGCTGACTCAAGGTTACATGGTCGGCCGCTACATCATGGGCTTTGAGCAAAGCAGTGAGGCGTTTGGCTTTGCTTGGTTAAGTGCTTTATGTGTTGCTTCCGCGTATGTCTACATTGGTGGTGCTTGGTTGGTATTAAAAACTGAAGGGGATTTACAGGTCCGTTCAGCGCGATGGTCAAGGCGCGCGGGGTGGCTTGCCGCTCTGGGCATTCTGGCTGTGAGTGTGATTAACCCTATCGTCAACGAGCAGGTTGCTCTTCGTTGGTTCAGCTTCCCAGAGATCTTGTTGTTAACCCCGATACCGCTTGTGGTGCTGGCGACGATATTTCTCGTCGACCGTTATTTGCGTCAAGTCCCTATGGTCAATGACCTCGGTGTTCGTTGGCCATTCTTTGGCGTTACTCTGATTTTTGCTCTCAGCTTCCTTGGCTTAGCGTACAGTTTCTTCCCAGAGGTGGTTCCGGGCATAATGACAGCGAAAGAGTCGGCGTCTTCTCCTGCAACTTTGATGATTGTCGGTTATGGGGTGATGATCGTGATGCCGATGATCTTGCTTTATACCTTCGCGGTGTATCGAATCTTTAAGGGGAAAGCGACGGAGTTGAGCTACAAGTAAAACATCAGATATGAAAACGCCGCTCACTGAGCGGCGCTTTTGTTAGCCAATATTAGGCTAAACCCTGAATAATAACGAACTTCTCTAGCAGTTCTTCTTCAGTCTCAACATGGTCTGGATCGGTGATGATGCACTTAGTGATCGGGCAGACTGATTGACATGTTGGCTTCTCATAGTGACCTTTACACTCGGTACATAGGTCAGGATCGATCTCAAAGATTGAGTCGCCCATTGAAATAGCGCCGTTAGGGCACTCAGGGTCACACATGTCACAGTTAATGCACTTATCAGTGATCAGTAAAGCCATGTTTATTTACCTGTTGGGTTACGGGTATCCTGACCGTCGTTTAAGTTACGCATTAATAGGCCGTATTCTAGGTCCATATCTTGTGGAACTGGAATGAATACGAAGTGGCCGTTTCCTTTTGCGTCGTCGATAACTTCTGACTTACGGTTTTCCATCGCTTCAAGCGTGAAGATTACATTGCCTTTTGGCGTCATTAGCTCAAGGCTATCACCGACAACGAATTTGTTCTTCACTTCAACTTCCGCGAGGTCACCACGGCGTTTGCCAGTGAATTCACCAACAAATTGCTGAGCGTCAGATACAGAGTAACCGTAGTCGTAGTTTTGGTAAGCATCATGCGTGTGACGACGCAGGAAGCCTTCCGTGTAACCACGGTGTGCTAGGCTCTCGAGTGTACCCATTAGGCTCTCATCAAATGGTTTGCCAGCAACAGCATCATCAATCGCTTTACGGTAAACCTGAGCAGTACGAGCACAGTAGTAGAAAGATTTAGTACGACCTTCGATCTTCAGTGAGTGAACACCCATCTTCGTTAGACGCTCAACGTGCTGGATAGCGCGTAGGTCTTTCGAGTTCATGATGTAAGTGCCGTGCTCATCTTCGTAAGCTGCCATCTTCTCTTCTGGGCGGTGCGCCTCAGAAAGCAGAACCACTTCATCAGTTGGTTTGCCACGACCGATAGTCGTTTCAGGACGCTCGTCCTGAACTTCAACCGCTTGCGCTTCTGCTGGGTCAAACTTCTCTACGATGTCACCAGTGTCGTTTTCTTTGCCTTCTTCAACTTTGTATTCCCAGCGACATGCGTTAGTACATGTACCTTGGTTAGGGTCACGTTTGTTGATGTAACCAGACAGTAGGCAGCGGCCAGAGTAAGCCATACATAGAGCACCGTGAACGAACACTTCTAGTTCAGTTTCAGGACAGTGCTCACGAATTTCTTCGATCTCTTCTAGAGAAAGCTCACGAGATACAATTACACGCTCAACGCCGTTAGCTGCCCAGAACTTAACGGTTGCCCAGTTTACTGCGTTCGCTTGAACTGACAGGTGAATAGGCATCTCTGGGAACGCTTCACGAACCATCATGATTAGACCTGGGTCAGACATGATTAGTGCGTCTGGGCCCATTTCTACAACCGGCTTAAGGTCGCGGATGAAGGTTTTTAGCTTAGAGTTGTGCGGTTGGATGTTACATACCACGTAAAGCTTTTTTCCTTGGGCATGAGCTTCGTTGATACCGATTTGTAGGTTCTCGTGGTTGAACTCGTTGTTACGTACGCGAAGGCTGTAACGAGGTTGGCCAGCGTATACCGCGTCTGCGCCGTAGGCAAATGCGTAACGCATGTTTTTAAGGCTACCTGCAGGTGACAGTAGCTCTGGTATGAATGCTTTCTCAGTCATGTGTAATTCTCTTAATCTGATCTCAAGTCAGGCCGATTCCACCACATGGGATCGGGGGCGCAAATTTTACGTCAAAACGTGACCTGTGACCAGAACAGAATGTACACGAAATTTGTTCAAGGCATGAATGACCAGTATAGCTATTGCTTTCCAAGTCGCGAGAGGTGAGTTGTATATTTGAAATGATGCGCAGAGCAATGTCTGCGCATACTTGTTGCTATGTCTAGTTGAATACTATAAATAGCTAACAGGTCATTCTTAAATGCCCTGTAGCACCGTTTTATGCGTTTGGATGAGGCAAGCCACCAAGGCATTCGTATAGATTTGGCAGGAATGCACTGAATTCACCACACATTAAAGAGAAGTCTGCATCAAAGCGAGCAGCTTGGTCTTCACGTGGGATGTCATCGTTTTGATCTTTAAGTTCATCAGAGAACTTGAGGCGTTTGATGCTGCCATCTTCAGCTAGAATACACTCGATGCGCTCTTGCCACCAAATCGCCAGCTTCGTCACCATCTTGTCGGCTTCGATGTGGCTGCGAATTTCATCGGCTGTCAGTTCTTGCTTCTTACAACGGATCACGCCGCCTTCTTCAAGTACCGATTTAAGCTCAGCTTCATCTAACATCTGAATGCCAACGGGCGTTTCACCTGTTTTCACCCATTCGGTTAATGTGGTTTCAATTGGCTTTTCAGGAATCGCTGGTACAACGGGTAGGCTACCCATCGTTTTACGCAGTAGAGCCAATACATCTTCAGCTTTTTTCGAGCTGCTTGCATCGACTAAAATGAAGCCTTCTTTTGGTAGGATCAGCACGTAAGTATGGCTACTGCGACTAAATGCACGTGGTAGAAGATCCATGACGATGTCGTCTTTCAGATTGTCTTTCTCTTTCTTTTTAAGAGGGCGACCTTCCTGTACTTCCATCGCTTCAATTTTTGCGTTCAATGAGTCTTTAATCACTGATGCAGGGAGCATTTTTTCTTCTTTCTTAGCACAAACTAGAATGCGGTTTTCAGACACGTGAGTCATCATGTCGCCATGTTTACCCATCGCTGTAACCCAGCCGAATTTTTGCTTATCTTGGCTACCACAAGGCGTAAAACGAAACTCAGCCAGTTGTTTTTCTAGTTGATCAGCGTTGAATTCGATTTCGCGGTTGAAGCGATAAACCAGACAATTTTTAAACCACATATTCTTTCTCTATACCTTTATCCGATCTGCCAATAATAAAGACTTTTGCACGTCTTGTCTTACTGCAAATACACAATAGTGGGATGAAAGTTATATGAAAATTTGTTTTCAAAGGTCACAAAAGTGTCATAATTGCTAGTGATAATGCTTAGCGTTGCCAAGAGCTGAATATGCTCAAATAAACTAACTTACATAAGGTTATTCAATTATGTCTAGAAGGATTCTGGTTGTTGAAGACGAAGCACCAATTCGCGAAATGCTTTGCTTTGTACTTGAACAAAAAGGTTACCAAGCAGTAGAAGCAGAAGATTACGACAGCGCGGTAACTAAATTGTCTGAACCCTTCCCTGATCTAGTGCTACTAGATTGGATGTTACCTGGTGGTAGCGGTATCAACTTCATTAAACACATGAAACGTGAAGAGCTGACACGCAACATTCCAGTTGTGATGCTAACGGCACGCGGCGAAGAAGAAGATAAAGTGCGTGGCCTTGAAGTGGGCGCTGATGACTACATCACTAAGCCATTCTCACCAAAAGAGCTGGTTGCTCGTCTTAAAGCGGTAATTCGCCGTGTGACGCCAACCGCACTAGAAGACGTAATTGATGTTCAAGGACTAAAACTTGACCCAGTTTCGCACCGAGTGACAGCAAACGATGCGCCATTAGATATGGGGCCAACGGAATTCAAAATGCTGCATTTCTTCATGACTCACCAAGAGCGTGTTTACAGCCGTGAACAGCTACTCAACAATGTTTGGGGCACTAACGTGTATGTGGAAGACCGCACGGTAGATGTACATATTCGTCGCCTGCGTAAAGCATTAGAAGCGGCAGGTCATGATAAGTTGATTCAGACGGTTCGCGGCGCGGGCTATCGTTTCTCAACGAAGGCGTAATGGGTTTTACCATTTGGAGAGGTAAGTGGTCGAACGGTTAACTTGGAAAAAGCTAGCCTGGGAGCTGGCTTTTTTTTACACCCCATGGGTGATAGTAGGCTGGATTTTCGGATACATGCCGTGGTTGCTGTTAGCTGCCACGGTTTTGCAGCTTGTATGGCATCTACATAATCAAATGCGCCTGTCGACTTGGTTGTGGGATGAGAAGCGTCTAACACCGCCGTCTGGCAGTGGGAACTGGGAGTCTCTGTTTAACGGTATCTACCGTCTTCAGCAGCGTCAGCGTAAAAAGCGTAAAGAGTTAACCAACCTCATTCGTCGTTTCCGTAATGGTGCCGAATCCCTACCAGATGCTGTAGTGGTATTTCGTAGTGAAGGCAATATTGTTTGGTGTAACAAGCTTGCTCAACACCTATTGGGTTTCCGTTGGCCAGATGATTCAGGTCAGCCGATTTCGAACCTGATTCGTACCCCTGATTTTATCAAGTACCTCAATAAGCAAGACTTCTCAGAACCGCTAGAGATGCGTTCGCCATTGAACGTCGAGCGCATGCTTGAGCTACGTATCGTACCTTACACAGAAGGTGAGCACTTGATGGTGGTACGTGATGTTTCTCAGCTTAAGCAGCTTGAAGGCATGCGTCGTAACTTCTTTGCTAACGTTTCCCATGAACTGCGTACGCCAATGACCGTGCTGCAAGGTTATCTGGAGATGACTGAAGATCCAGATATGGTGGTTGGCCCGATGTGGACTAAAGCACACGGGGTGATGACCGAGCAGCTTAACCGCATGAATAGTCTTGTGAATCAGCTGCTGACGCTGTCGAAGATCGAAGCTGCGCCAATGCATGAACTAGAAGATGTAGTTAACGTGCCAGCGATGCTTGAAGTGTTGGAGAAAGAAGCGGCGAGTCTGAGTGGTGATTTAGGCCATAAGCTCTCTTTTGATGTTGATAGCAACTTACGTGTACTAGGCGATGATGATCAATTGCGTAGTGCGATCTCTAACCTTGTCTACAATGCGGTGAAATATACCCCAGCAGGAGCTGATATTAAGGTACGTTGGTATCAATCTGCTCAAGGGGCGCATTTAGAAGTGGAAGATAGTGGTGACGGTATCGAGCCACAGCACTTACATCGACTGACTGAACGATTCTATCGAGTAGATAAAGCACGCTCTCGTGATACGGGTGGTAGTGGTTTAGGCCTTGCGATTGTAAAACATGCTCTGACTCACCATGACTCTCATCTAGAGATCAGCAGTGAAGTTGGTGTGGGCAGTAAGTTTGCCTTTACGCTTCCTGTTCGTTTAGTGGTGAGTTAATGAAAAAGCTCATTGGTGTATTGTTGCTTTCACTCTCTCTATCAGCGCCAAGTTTAGCTGAAGGAGAGAGCTTACCTAAATACAGTAAAGTCGCTGGGATCACAGGTGACCTGACCACCGTTGGCTCTGATACCTTAGCGGGGATGACCACGCTGTGGGTTGAAGAATTTAAGCAGCTATACCCAAGTGTTAATGGACAGGTTCAAGCGTCTGGCTCCTCCACCGCACCTCCGGCTTTGACTGAGGGAACGGCGCAGTTTGGCCCAATGAGCCGAGCGATGCGCAACCGAGAAGTGGAAGCTTTTGAGCGTGAACATGGCTATAAACCGACAGTACTTCGCGTCGCTATCGATGCGATTGGTATCTTTGTTCACCGCGACAATCCGATTAAAGGCTTGAACTTTAACGAGCTTGATAGCATTTTCTCAGCGACCTTAAGGTGTGGCTCGACAGACTCGATCAATACTTGGTCTGAACTAGGTTTAGACTACCAATGGGCCAAACGAGGAATACAGCTGTTTGGCCGTAACTCGGTATCGGGGACTTATGGTTACTTTAAGAAGAACGCGTTGTGTGGTGGTGATTTTAAGAGTAGCGTTAATGAACAACCGGGCTCAGCATCTGTAGTGCAGTCCGTCAGCTCTGCGATCAATACTATTGGCTATTCCGGTGTGGGTTATCAAGTCTCTGGCGTAAAGCTTTTGCCGATTGCTAAATCAGGCGACCAATACGTAGAAGCAAGCCAAGAAAATATCTTGTCAGGTAAGTACCCACTATCACGATACCTTTATGTTTACGTGAATAAGCACCCATTTAAACCACTGAGTCCAATTGAGCGCGAGTTCATTCGTTTTATCTTCTCTCGTCAAGGTCAGGAGCTGGTGGCAAAAGATGGCTATGTGCCGATTTCTCCTGAAATTGCGCGCAGAGAGTTAGAAAAAGTCGGTATCACCAACTAAGTCCTTTATGTTGTTTTTTACTTAGAAAATCAGAGTCCAACCTGCTTGCTGCCAATACTCTTGTTCATTGATGAGATCCGCATGCAGCAACTTGTTGTTAGTCAGCCAA
The DNA here is from genome assembly GCF_056726085.1 of Vibrio sp. 2433-A1. NCBI lineage: Bacteria > Pseudomonadati > Pseudomonadota > Gammaproteobacteria > Vibrionales > Vibrionaceae > Vibrio > Vibrio sp. 2433-A1. The sequence continues at coordinate 123,471 of NZ_JBRESC010000007.1, read as the reverse complement.
TCTTTATTTGAACAAGTGAGTACCCACTTATCTTCGTCAGTCATAATCGATAGTGGGGGAAGTGGGTCATTATTTCGTTGACCATTAAGCAAAATCGATAAACGAAGAATACGAATTAAGCCAATGATGTGCTTTTTCTTAAATAGCGTGAATTGCTCCATCTCGCGCAGTTTTAGTGCTTTGCGCTGAAAACGTACTAGTATCGCTAAGACCTGTTGTTGTTCTTGATTGAAGCCGGGCATATAGGTGTGACGCAGGATATAGGCGGAATGACGGTGGAAGGCTTGCAAGCTGATACTGAGTCCTACTTCGTGAAGTAATGCACTCCACTCAAGTAGATCAAACAACGGCGAATCTGTTTTTATGCCTAAGTTCTCGTGTACTTGCTGAAAAAATTGTTTGGCTTGGTCTTTAATCTTGGCGGCATGCTCTAAATCGACCAAGTGTTTATTGGCGAGGTTTTCAGTGGTGCGCATACGTATATCGGTACGCTTAAACCTCTCTTCCATTTCGAACAGTAGCCCTTCACGCAATGCACCTTGAGAAAACTGCATTTCAACGATATTGAGGCTGTGAAAAATCGCGTGCAAGATAGAAACACCTGCGGCGAAAACAGGCTTTCTTTCCGCCGTTAAGCTCACTAATTCTATATCGTCGATGCTCTCCCACTGACAAAGAGTATCGGTCAGTTTAGCTAAGCGTTTGCGGGTAATGATGCCATCATCGTAGCCAAGTCCAATTAAGACTTCTCGTATTGCTTTAATCGTTCCGGAAGAACCAAAGGCGACTTCCCAGCCTTTTTGGCAATAACGATGAGCGAGAGGTTCTAACTTTTGCTCGGCAGTCAGAGTCGCTTTCGCAAAGTTAGCTGCTGACAGTTTACCATCGGCAAAAAATCGTTTGGTGTAACTGACACAGCCCATCTGTTTGCTGTTAATTAGTTCTGGTTGGAAACCCTGACCGATGATCATTTCTGTACTACCGCCACCAATATCAATCACCAATTTCGATTTCGATTGTGGCTGGGTATGGGCAACGCCTAAATAAATCAGTCGAGCCTCTTCCACGCCGGGAATAATTTCGATTGGAAACGGCAGTATCTCACGTGCTCGTTGTAGGAAAATATGCGCATTATTGGCTTGACGAAGGGTATGCGTTGCAGCAATTCGAACATTTTGCGCATCGAATCCTTGCAGCCGCTCAGCAAAAATCGCTAAGCATTCTAGGCCGCGTTCAATAGAGGCATTGTCTAAGTTATTTTGCGCATCTAGCCCAGCTGCTAAGCGCACTCTTTGTTTATGACGACTCACTAGCTGTAGGTCTTGCTCAATGACTTTTGCTACCACCATATGGAAACTGTTCGAACCAAGGTCGATGGCAGCGACATCACGAATGTCATGTGTTTGCGTCATGCTGTTTCCGCTTCTGATTCTTGGTTTGTTTTTCTATGCTTTTAAGATAGTCGTAAATCGCGATTTGCGAGCGGACTTTGTCTTGGTTGTCACGTTGAACATATTGATTGCTCATCTCTTTATCGATCCATCTCGCTTTCACTGTATCGGTAAAGTGGATGTTAATGATATCAATAATGCGTTGCTTCAGGCGCTCGTCACGCACGGGAGCTGCGACTTCAATTCGATGATCTATGTTGCGAGTCATCCAATCTGCTGAAGAGATATAGACCTGAGGATCGCCATTGTTGTGGGCGATGATAACCCGTGGGTGCTCCAAGAAGCGATCGACGATGCTGATGATTTCAATGTTGTCACTCACCCCTTCAACTCCGGGTACTAAAGAACACATACCGCGAATGATCATCTTAATGTTTACCCCAGCTGCACTCGCTTCATAGAGCTTATTAATTAAACCTTTATCGACAAGGTTGTTGGCCTTGATAATGAGCTCAGCTTTGCTGCCTTGCTGGGCATTGGTGACTTCGTTGTTAATCAGGCGATACAGCTGTTTACGAGAGTTTCTTGGCGAAACAATTAAATGATGAAATTTAATTGTTTGATATGGCTTTTCGATGTAGTTAAAGACACCGCGTACTTCGTTGGTCAGCTCTGAATCCGCAGTGAGCAATGAAAAGTCGGTATAGCTTCGCGCGTTCTTTTCATGAAAGTTTCCGGTGCCAATGTGCGCGTAGTGACTGATCTCATCATTCTCACGGCGACTAATCAGCAATAGTTTTGAATGGATCTTCAACCCAGGCACGCCAAACACCACATGAACGCCAGCCTCGGTTAATACCTTGGACCATTCGATATTGGCCTCTTCATCAAATCGTGCTTGCAGCTCGACCACAACGGTGACCTGCTTGCCATTGTGGACAGCATCAATGAGTGACTTCATTAAACGAGAGCCTTTCGCCACACGGTAGATGTTAATCTTGATGCTGGTGACTTTAGGATCAAACGACGCTTGCCGTACCCATTCACTTATGTGTTCAAAGGTGTGGTAGGGGTAATAGAGTAAGATGTCTTGTGCTTTTATTGCATCAAACGTGTTGGCAAAGCCGATAAAGTCAGCGCAGTGCATTGGGGGCAGGGGCTTGTGCTCCAGGTACTGTTTGCCGACATTGGGGAAATTGATGAAGTCTTTAAAGTTGTGGTAACGACCGCCGGGGATCAGACTGTCGTAATTGGATACCTGTAGCTTGCTGCATAAGAAGTTCAGCATTTGTTCCGGCATTTCTCGCTCGTAGACGAAACGTACGGGCATGGCGGTAAGTCGTTGGCTAACCCCTTCAGACATCTGCTCAATTAAGCTGTGCTCGACTTCGTAATTGAGGTCATACTCAGCGTCACGCGTTACTTTCATTGCGTAGCCATTGAGTTCATCGTAATCGAAAAATCCGCTGAATAGCTCATCTAGACAGTATCGAATGATGTTATCGAGCAAGATAATGGTATTACGTGGTTTGCCTTTTTGTTCAGGCACCATGACAAAGCGTGGTAGTTGATCGGTAGGGATCTCTATTAAGGCGTATTGGCTGTGTTCGGCTTTACTTAACTCGACAGCAATGTAGGCGTATTCATCTTTGAGAAATTGAAGAACATCGATATCTTCTCGTAACAATATCGGCGTAATGTGGGGAAGTAACTTTTTGCGAAAGTACTTTTTTACCCACTTTTGCTGCGATGGAGTGAGTTGCTGCTCGTTGACTAAAAAGATACCGTGTCGAGCCATGTCACGTATCAGCTCGGTGTAAAGCTCATCAAAACGCTCATTCAGTTTGAGTGCTTTGGTTTGCATCTTGGTCAGTAAGTGTTTGGAGTTGTCGTTGCCGCCACGTTCTTGATTGATCAGAATTCGGCGTTTTACATCGGCGAATCTAACCTTATAAAACTCATCTAAGTTATTGGAAAATATGCCAAGAAATCGAATTCTTTCGATTAAAGGCACTTGTTTATCCGCCGCTTCTTGTAAGACTCGCTCGTTAAAAGAGAGCCAACTGAGCTCCTTTTCGATATACAGCTTTTCTGTACTCATAATCTTACCTTCTGCGGAATGACAAGGGGGCGTTAGCAACTTAAGGTCTTAATATGACACTTTTATTACGAAACTTTATTGCATTGTTTTCAGTTGTTTAATGCGAACTGTAATATAATTGTCACCTAATAGAAATATTATACCCTTGGACGAAAATAGGTAAGAGACAGGAATGACCCAAGCAGAATTCTCATTGCGAGAGCGAGATCGAAAGCGACTAATCAAAGATCGGTTAGTTCGATTTACTGTATCTGCAGGTGGTGTTGGCGTATTGGCCGCTCTAGTATTGATCTTTGTTTACCTAGCGATCATGGTGTTGCCGCTATTTAGTGACGCTAAAATCACCCCCAATGTCAGAAGTATTCCGGTTAGCGTTAGCCAGCCAATTGCAGCAGGTGTTGATGAGTATGGCGAAAATGCGTTCGTCATTTCTGCTGATGGTAGGATTAACTTCTGGTCACTGATTAATCATAATCCTCAGCCGGTTCTTTCCGAGCAAGTCGCTTCGTCTAACAGTTTATTTGCGAGCTCACTAAGCTCTCTCGGTTGGTATGCCTTTGCGAGCAAGCAGGGTGAGGTGCGGTTATTTAAACCGAGAATGGACTCTGAACTTACGAAAGAAAGTAGAGAGTTTGCTCCGAACGTGCTGGATAAATCGATGCCGTTTGATTTGCATGTTGAAGGAAACGAGCTTAAGAAATTTGCCTTCTCAACGCAGAAGCAACTCACTTTAGTTGGTTGGTACCAAGACAATACAGTAAAGGTTCGCTGGCAAAGTGATGATGGTGCACACAGTTATGAGTTTGCCGAGCCTATTACTCAGCTCGATCAAATCTTAGTCACTCCGGATGGTCGAACCATCTACCTTCGCTCGGGCTCTGAACTGGTGATTGCTACTAAGCAGGACGATAGATTCAATGTGCGTGAAATCGTCGATCTTAGCCAAGGCAAACCACAACACGCAGTAACGGACATTGATCTTCTTTCCGGCGCCTATTCGTTGCTGGTAACTCATAAAGATGGTTTGGTCTCGCAGTGGTTTGATGTACTGGCTGATGGGCAGCGTTCTCTAACTGATATTCGTCAGTTTAAGCTGGCCTCTGAATTGCAGTTTTTATTGCCAGACAGCTACCGTAAAGGCTTTTACAGTTTCTATATTAATGGCACGGTCCAAAGCCATTACACTACCAGTGAAAAGTTGGTGATTTTCAAACGTGCTTACCAACAAGCACCTCAGTTAGCGGCAATGTCGCAAAACGAAAACTACTTGCTGGCTGTGAAAGAGAGTGAGCTGAGTATTGCTGAAATCGACAATCCATATCCAGAGGTCTCGCTGTCCTCTTTGTGGCAAAAAGTGTGGTATGAAAGTTACCCTGAGCCGCAGTTTGTTTGGCAAACTACCTCCGCAAGTGACGAGTTTGAAGCTAAGTTCAGCTTAGTGCCTATCGCGTTCGGTACATTGAAGGCGGCGGCATTTGCAATGCTGTTTGCAGTTCCTATTGCCGTGTTTGGCGCTATCTATACCGCTTACTTTATGACGCCAAAGATGCGTCGTGTGGTTAAGCCCTCTATCGAGCTGATGGAAGCGTTACCAACCGTCATTATTGGTTTCTTAGCCGGATTATGGTTTGCACCATTCGTCGAGACACACTTAGCTGCGGTTGTAACCTTAATGCTGTTCTTACCTATTTCAACGATTTTGTTAGGAATGGGCTGGCATGCATTACCAAAGCATTGGACTGGGCGCTTCGCTAATGGTTGGCATGCGGCTATTTTGATGCCAGTGCTGGTGGTGGTTGCTGTGGTGGTGTTATCGCAAAGTGGCAATATTGAAGCTTGGCTGTTTAATGGTGATGTTAGAGTTTTCTTAGCTGATAAAGGGATCGACTTTGATCAGCGTAACGCGCTTGTGGTTGGTTTTGCTATGGGCTTTGCCGTTATTCCTACCATTTTTACCATTGCCGAAGACGCGATATTTTCAGTGCCGAAACACTTGTCGGATGGTTCTCTGGCGTTAGGTGCAACGCAATGGCAGACCTTAACTCATGTTGTGTTACTGACGGCAAGTCCCGGTATTTTCTCTGCGATTATGATGGGATTAGGTCGTGCGGTAGGTGAAACCATGATTGTACTGATGGCGACGGGTAACACGCCGATTATGGATTGGAATATCCTCGAAGGGATGCGCACACTTTCGGCGACTATCGCAGTCGAAATGCCAGAGTCCGAAGTTGGTAGCTCGCATTATCGTATTTTGTTCTTAGCGGCGTTGCTGCTGTTGATGTTTACCTTCGCGGTGAACTCGTTAGCAGAATGGGTACGTCAGCGCCTTCGCGAAAAATATCGCTCTCTCTAATTTAAATTTAGGAAACCTTGTACGTGTTTAAGTGGTTAAAATCAGGCTCTCCTTGGATATGGCTAACAGGTGGTGCAGTAAGTATCAGCCTGCTGTCTGTATTGGGGCTATTGCTGCTTATTGGCTGGAAAGGTCTCTCTTACTTTTGGCCTGCGCCGCTCTATCAATGGCAAACCAAAGATGGCGAACTTCTGGTTGGACAAATTTATTCGCAAGAGTACGTGCCAATTACTCACCTTCGTGAGATGGATATTGATTTACCTACAAGCGTCAAAGAAAAAGGCCTAGCCAAGCGAGTTAATATCAAAGTCGCCAATCGCGATCTGTATGCGGCGGATTTTGTTTCTTTACTCGAAATCGATTTAAACCCTCCAACCTTGCCGCAGCACTGGGCGGTGATTGAGCGTACTCGGGGCGGAGATTTCTTTGGTCAACCAGTTGGTTACCTGCATCCTGATGGTCGAATCAGCACAGATGTCACGCAAGATATTACCTCTGGCCTTGCCTATGCACAGACACTGCGTAAAGAAATCGACCGTTTGATTCAACAAGAAGTGCGTGTGATTAGCGGCCAAGCGGAACGGTTAAGACTTGAAAAGCGTAAGCGCAGTTTGAATGACAATCTAGACGAGGAGTTTCTCGCTCAATACCAGATCAAAAATGAGCAGTACCTTGATGCTTTGGCTAAAGTGGAAGCCAAACTGGATAACTTACGTGGCAAGTTAGAAAACCAAGGACTCTTGGTCGAAGATATGACGGGCCAAAGAGTGAGGATTCCTCTGAGTCATGTTTTAGACTTGTGGTATCCAAACCAAATGTCGATGGGCGAGAAATTAATCCGTTGGGGCAAGCAAGCGTGGAAGTTTTTATCCGAAGACCCGCGTGAATCGAACTCTGAAGGTGGGGTATTCCCAGCAATGTTTGGTACTGTGTTGATGGTATTGATCATGTCTGTAATCGTTATGCCACTGGGTGTGATTGCGGCAATTTACCTGCACGAGTATGCCAAGAACAATGCCTTCACCCGTTTGATTCGTGTCGCGGTAATTAACCTCGCGGGTGTGCCTTCAATTGTTTATGGCGTATTTGGCCTAGGTTTCTTTGTCTATACCTTAGGTGGCTCAATCGACTCACTGTTCTATCAAGAGCGCTTACCAGCCCCAACCTTTGGTACACCTGGCCTATTGTGGTCAGCACTGACGTTAGCGGTTTTAACTTTGCCTGTTGTGATTGTCGCGACAGAAGAGGGCTTAACCCGAATTCCTAACTCAGTGCGCCATGGGTCTTTGGCACTAGGCGCGACGCAGTTTGAGACCATGTGGCGCATTGTTTTACCCATGGCAAGCCCTGCGATGATCACTGGACTGATTTTAGCGGTAGCTCGCGCCGCCGGTGAGGTTGCTCCGTTAATGTTGGTGGGTGTGGTAAAACTCGCCTCAAGCTTACCTGTAGACAGCCAGTTCCCATTTTTACATTTAGAGCGTAAGTTCATGCATTTAGGCTTCCATATTTACGATGTTGGCTTCCAAACGACTAATATTGAAAGTGCCCGACCGCTGGTTTATGCCACCTCTTTATTGCTGGTGACGGTAATTATCGGTCTTAACCTGACTGCGATTAGTATTCGTAATAACCTGCGCGAGAAATACCGAACCTTAGGACAAGATTAACCATGTTTTCTGTGAATCAAACTCTTGGCTATCCGACCCCGTTAGACGTGAATAATCTTAGTGATGATTTAACGGCTATCTCGATTGAGGGGTTAGACCTGCACTATCAAACTGCGCAGGCGTTAAGTGATATTTCTATGCGCATTCCTAAAGGCCAGGTAACCGCCTTTATCGGTCCGTCGGGTTGTGGTAAGTCGACTTTACTTCGCTGCATCAATCGTATGAATGATCTGGTGGAAGGTTGCCGCGTTAAAGGCAAAGTGAAGCTGCATGGTAAGAATGTCTATGATCCTGATGTGGACGTCGCAACCTTACGCCGCCGTGTTGGTATGGTGTTTCAAAGGCCAAATCCATTCCCTAAATCAATCTATGAAAACGTGGTTTATGGTTTGCGCCTTCAAGGCGTCAACAACAGTCGTGCACTTGATGATGCGGTCGAGCGTTCGCTGCGAGCGTCGGCGTTATGGGATGAAGTGAAAGATCGTCTCCATGAAAATGCATTTGGATTGTCTGGTGGTCAGCAGCAACGCTTGGTGATTGCTCGCGCGATTGCGATAGAGCCGGAAGTGTTGTTGTTGGATGAACCGACTTCGGCGCTCGATCCTATTTCAACTTTGACGATTGAAGAACTGATCAACGATCTAAAAACCCAATACACTGTGGTGATTGTCACCCATAACATGCAGCAAGCGGCTCGCGTGAGTGATCACACTGCATTTATTCATATGGGTAAGTTGATCGAGTACTCAGATACAGATTCTATTTTTACTTCGCCATTGAAAAAGCAAACGGAAGACTACATTACTGGTAGATACGGCTAGGTTTATTTTTCATATTTGAAACCGTAGCGGCGTTAACTGCGAAATTTCCCCCTAATCACATAGACGATCTATGCTCATAGGGCTGAAATTTCTTGTTGCCTTGTTACAGTTCCAACTATTTAGAACAATGACAGTTTGCTACTTAGCTAATACGCAACGTTTCCTATTAATCAGCAAAAGGGACTAACTTTATTTATGAATTTTGGGCGCCATATTTCAGGCCAATTTAATGTCGAACTAGAGTCGATCCGAACTCATGTATTAACTATGGGCGGATTGGTTGAGCAACAGTTGTCGTTTGCGATGCAAGCACTACACAAAGAAGACATTGAGCTAGCACGAAAGGTTGTTCGAGATGATCATAAAGTAAACTCAATGGAAGTATCGATTGATGAAGCGTGTACGCGCATCATTGCTAAACGTCAGCCAACGGCGAAAGATCTACGCCTTATTATGGCGATCATCAAAACCATTACAGACCTCGAGCGTATCGGTGATGTTGCAACCAAAATCGCCTATGTTGCTATCGAAAGCCCATCTTCTAAAGAGCGTCAGTTTCAAGTTTCTCTAGAGCCATTATGTCGCCAAGCGATCAGTATGCTACATCAAGTGTTAGATGCATTTGCGCGTATGGATGTCGATGCAGCGGCAGAAGTGTACAAGCTCGATGATAAGATCGATGCTGAGTACGAAGCGGTGATTCGTCAGTTGATGACTTACATGATGGAAGACCCGAAGAATATTCCAAATATCTTACAGGTGATGTGGTCTGCACGCGCGATTGAGCGAGTAGGCGACCGCTGTCAGAATATTTGTGAGTACATCATCTACTTTGTGAAAGGAAAAGATGTTCGCCACTTGGGCGAACAGAGCATAGATGATGCACTTCGTTGAGGTTAAAGGTATTCGTGATTCCGATTAACCAAGAGCTTTGACGACTTTTTCAATCGCAGCGCTATTGGTCACTGGAACGATGAAGTCATCAGTATTTTGGTTACCCATTTTTGCATCTTCACTGATATTGAGCATATGGCTTGGGCGAGTGCTCTTTCCTGACAAGTGAACTTCTCTAACGCCAGTCGCATGTACAATCGCTTGTACATTTTCAGCGGTGAGCCCTGCACCAGCCATAATTGATACTCGTCCATCAGCCTGTGCAACCATCTCTTTTAAGGTCGTGATACCTTGTTCAACATTCGCAGCTAGGCCTGACGTTAGGATACGTTCAGCACCGAGGCTAATAATATCCTCAAGTGCTTGCTGCCAATCACTGCTTTGATCAATCGCGCGGTGGAAGGTAATGCCCAATCCATACAGGTTTGCGCGTTCAGCCAATTGTTGGGCGAGTGGTAAATCAATCAGCCCATCCGCTGTTAATACTCCGAATACCACCCCTTGTAGACCCGCCTCAGCAGCGGCTTCAATATCGAGTAGCATTGCATCAATATCATCTTGATTGTAAAGGAAATCGCCTTGTCTCGGCCTGATCATAGCATAGACAGGAATGGTCGAGATTTGTGCCGCTTTCTTCATAAAACCAAAACTTGGTGTCAGTCCGCCAAGCGCGAGCGAGGAGCAAAGTTCAATACGTGTTGCGCCACCTGCGATGGCTAAGTGTAAGGATTCTAGGTTATCAATGCAGACTTCAATGTGGTATTTCATCAAGAGGCACTCAATTAGGTAGGTGAAGGTTTATTCTAGCAGTCTGTGAGCAAGATATTAGGGTAAAGATAAGTGCTTTCGTTTCCTCAAAAACAAAAAACCTCAGCAAAGGCTGAGGTTTAAATCGTTTGAGCAAGAGTGAAGTTATGCAGCGTCGTCTTGCGCTTCTTCTGCGTCTTCAACAGCTTCTACTTTCTTAGGCTTCTTTGGCGCAGGTTTGCGTTTAGCACCTAGAGCGTAAAGCACTTCTTCTTTGTTTTGTGCTAGGAACATAGCCAAGTCTTCTTTCTTGCCTTCATCTTCTAGCAGTTCACTTTTACCCAGTAGCTCAAAAAGCTCATCCGCCATATCAAGCATCTTGTCATATGCGTCAGCTTCCGCTTTAGAGGTAAAAGTCATTTTCTCTTCTCCGTTGCGTTCTACCACGTACTTGACGATTACAGCCATGGTTGGTCCTCTAACTCAAATTATTGAAAATATTCACTGTCTGTTTATACAGTTTTTGACCAGTTAAGTCTAGGCGGAGCGCCCATTCTGAGATCTAAGTGGTCAGTCTTTACGCCATTGGTGACAGTATTCGATAAACGTTTTAAGTAATGGGCTTTGATACTTTTCTCTGTGGACCAGTAACCAGAAGCGTCGCTTCATATCTAGCGGGAGCCGCAACTCGACTACTCGCCCTGCGTTGATTGCGGGTTCTGCCGACAGTTTTGATAAACAACCTAGCCCAAGCCCAGCCGAAACACTGTTGATCAAGGCTTCTGTTGTATTCAGTTGAAAGGACTCTTGCCAGTGCTCGATACGTGGAGCAACAGTGCGTAAGAAGAACTCTCTTGAGCCAGAGCCGGGTTCGCGCAATATCCAATCACTATTTTCAAGATCGCCAATGGTCAGCGGCAGTTGGCTAACTAATGGGTCATTGGGTGTGCAGACGATGCACATCTCGTCTTCACTAAACTGAGTTGAGATGAGCTGAGGGTGAAGGGTTTTGCCTTCGATCAACGCTAGATCGAGCTCATAGTCGATCAGCTTTTCACAGATCAATGCTGAGTTTGAGATAAATAAGCTTTGTGATGTGTGTTGAGTTTCTGCGCGAAATTCTCGCAGCAGATACGGAGCGACCTGATTACCTATCGTATCACTGGCACCAATCTTTAACTCTCCGGTTAATGTCTGGTCATTATCGAAAAGTTGCTCGATATCTTGCGCTCGCTCAATAAGCTCATCGGCTAATGGCAGTAACTTCTGTCCCTCCTGATTAAGGATAAGGCGATTGTTAACCCTATCAAACAGAGAGTGACCAATCTGCTTTTCTAATTCAGACAACGCCATACTCACCGCCGCTTTGGATAAAAACAATGCTTCCGAAGCAGAAGTGAGCGTCTCGTGCTGAGTGATGGTTATGAACACCTTGAGCTGTTTGAGAGATATATTAGTCGCCATAAGATTCGTTAAGTTTGTTTGAACACCTGTTTTAAATAATTAGATATTATCGAACAATTAGCAAGCGTAAACTGGCTCTGTACTAAAGAGATTGAGAGGCAACAATGATTCAAGCAGCAAAAGCAAAAGTGATGGGAGCACCCACTCCAATGGCAGGCTTAGCGCTAGGGATTGCCAGTTTAGGTTGGTGCTGGGAAAATGCCGCGCCATTTCACGGTTATGCTCAATGGGGCGGAGCAGCGATTGCCAGCCTACTATTGGCAATCTTAGCGGTGAAGTTTCTATTTCATAGCCACTTATTGCGTGAAGATTTAGCGCATCCTGTGGTGGGGAGCGTAGTACCAACATTTGCGATGGGTACTATGGTCGTCTCTGCATCAATAGGGCACTTTTACCCTGTGGCTGGTGACCTAGTATGGCTAGCGGCTGTTGGTTTGCATGTGGTGTTCCTTGCTAGTTTCGTTTACCACCGTGCGCAGAGCTTTGAACTGCACCATATGGTGCCAAGCTGGTTCGTGCCTCCTGTCGGTATCATAGTGGCGGATGTCTCTTTCTCAGGTAATCTTCATTTGGTAATGGTTGCAAATGCAGCATTAGTGTTTGGTATTGCGGCTTATGCGGTGATGCTACCTATGATGATTTATCGCTTTATGTTTACTCATGAAGTGCCAGATGCAGCGAAACCAACCATGGCAATTATGGCCGCGCCGGCAAGCCTTTCTTTGGCAGGCTACTTAACCGTGACTGCAGAACCTTCACCAGTGATTATTGGGGTGTTATTTGGTATCGCGGTATTAATGACAGCGATTATTTACCTCGCATTCTTTAAGCTATTACGGCTACCGTTTAGCCCTGGTTATGCGGCTTTTACCTTCCCGATGGTGATTGGCTCAACAGCGCTATTTAAATTATCCGCTTGGATGGAAAGCGTTGGTGTAGCGCAGCAATATGTTGAGCAAGTACACTGGCTTGCAGGGTTAGAGCTCGTGGTTGCCACGCTAGTGGTAGGTTATGTTGCAGCACGTTACTTCCACTTCTATCAGCCTCATCGACATGTAGTGCGTAACGCGTAACCTTTTAAGCTTTTCTAAGCTTATATTTATCAAGAAAACCGTGCACTTATGCTAATCTCAATCCTAATTACGGCGAGAATAGTGTGAGTGCATTTTGTTTACTGTCTACCATTCCAACCAAGTAGATGTTTTAAAGTCTCTACTTGTCGAGCTGGTTCGGCTCAACCCTCTAGCAAATCCATTTGAAAAAGAGCAAATCTTGGTGCAAAGCCCGGGGATGTCTCAATGGTTAAAAATGGAGTTGGCCAAAGAGTTTGGGGTAGCGGCGAACATAGACTTTCCACTCCCCGCGACTTTCATCTGGAATATGTTTACCGAGGTCCTGCCAGATGTGCCTAAGCGCAGTGCATTTAATAAAGAGTCGATGACTTGGAAGCTGATGCACATCTTGCCGGGTATGCTCAACACGCCAGAGTTTGAACCACTTAAACGCTATCTAGAGCAAGATGAAGACAGCTCTAAGCTCTATCAACTATCAGAAAAAATCGCCGATATTTTTGATGGTTACTTAGTGTATCGCCCTGAGTGGATAGCCGCTTGGGAAGCGGGTCAAACCGTGGCTGAGCTAGAAGAAGAGCACCCTTGGCAGCCAATCTTATGGCAAGCGCTTTATGATCACACCTTAGCGTTAGGCCAATCGCCATACCACCGTGCTAATTTGTACGAACACTTTATCGATACGCTCGAAAACTATCAGGGTAACTTTGACCATTTACCTAAGCGCCTATTTGTATTCGGCATCACCTCTTTGCCACCGCGCTATATGGATGCGTTAAAAGCGATTGGCGAGCATATTGATGTGCATCTGATGTTCACCAACCCATGTCGTTACTACTGGGGTGAAGTGCGAGATAGAAAGTTTCTCGCTCGTTTAGCGGCAAAACACCGTAAACATGTGGTGTGGAATCAAGACCATTCTGAGCAGCACGGCGAGAGTGAACAACTTAAAGGTTCATTGGAAGAGAATTTACTCGATGAGCTGCATACTGACGCGGTTGGTAACAGTCTATTGGCGTCAATGGGTAAGCTTGGCCGTGACAATATGTATCTGTTGTCGCAGCTAGAGTCGCATGAAATTGAAGCCTTTGTCGATGTCGAGCGCGATTCGCTGCTGCATCAATTGCAAGCCGATATCCTTAATCTTGAAGAGCACCAAGATGACCATCAGCTAGAGAGCAGTTCACATAAACAAGTGGTCACGCTAGGGGATAAATCTCTCAGCTTACATGCCTGCCATAGTCCGATGCGTGAAGTGGAAGTGCTGCATGATCAGCTACTTGCGATGTTCGATGCTGACCCGAGTCTAAAGCCGCGCGATATCATAGTGATGGTCGCCGATATCAACGCCTATAGCCCAGCGATTCAGGCGGTATTTGGTAATGCGCCGGGTGAACGTTTTATTCCTTATTCGATTTCGGATCGAACTGCTGACCAAGAGAGCCCAATCCTTAATGCTTTCATGCAACTGGTTAATCTGCCGAATACGCGCTGCCTAGCATCAGAGCTATTGGAGCTACTGGAAACACCGGCAATATTGGCGCGATTTGAATTAAACGAAGATGAATTTATCTTAGCCAAACAGTGGGTAGAAGAGTCAGGGATCCGATGGGGACTGAACCCGTCCACTGGGCATGAATTTGATCTGCCTGAAACAGCGCAAAATACCTGGCAGTTTGGCATTGAGCGCATGCTGTTAGGTTATGCGATGCCAGAATCAGCAGGTCTGTTTGAGTCATCAACGGGTACTTTAGCCCCCTATAACCAAGTACAAGGCTTGGGTGCTGAGCTCGCGGGTAAGCTGGCGCACTTTATTGAAAATGTCAGCGAGTATCGTCAAAAGCTAGTACAAACGCAGTCGATTGATGAGTGGCGAGAAGTATTAACTCTGCTTCTTGATGCATTTTTCAAAGTTGAACTAGAAGGCGAAGCGGCGCTTAAATCGATTCGCGATACTTTAGCTAACCTAAAAGAGCAGCTTAGCGATGCCGCGTTTGAACAGCCATTAGCGCCAGCTATCATTGCTCAGTATCTACAAAATAAACTCTCAGGCACTCGGGTTAGTCAGCGTTTTCTCGCCGGACAAGTAAACTTTTGTACCTTGATGCCAATGCGCTCGATTCCATTTAGAGCAGTCTGCTTGCTTGGTATGAATGATGGCGTCTATCCACGAACGGTGCCGCCGGAAGGGTTCGATCTGATGAATGGCCGAACCAAACCCGGTGATCGTTCTCGTCGCGACGATGACCGATACCTATTTTTAGAAGCGATGCTCTCGGCGCAGCAGTCCTTGTATATCAGTTATGTTGGCCGCTCGATTCAAGACAACACTGAGCGAGTGCCGTCAGTACTAGTGTCGGAATTAATGGAGTATTGTCATCAGAACTATTGCCTAGAGGGTGACGAGCAATTGGCCTGCGATGAGTCAGGAGAAAAGCTGCTTGATGAGTTACTGACTCAGCACTCGATGGTGCCTTTTAGTAGCAGTGCTTTTTTAGGTGATTCGCCAAGCTATGCCAAAGAGTGGCTTCCTGCCGCTAACCGCCAAGGTCAGGTAAGTGGTGAGTTTAACCAGCGCCTGCAAGATTACCTGCTTGATGTGACTTACCCACTTGATTTAGATCTGGTTGAGCTGCAACGCTTTTGGCGCTTACCAGTACAGTACTTCTTTAACCGCCGCTTAAAGGTGATGTTTGAGCCGCCTTTACCGGTAATGGAAGATGACGAGCCATTTATACTTAATGGTTTGGAAAGCTATCAAATGCGTGATGGTTTACTGGATAGCTTACTCAAGTGTCAGTTAGATAATGGCCAAGGTTCGGATACTAAAGCGATCATTAAAGCATTTGTTGATGAGCAACGTGCGCAAGGTAAACTTCCCGTTGGCGCGTTTGGCGATATTGAGTTTGAGACCAATCGAGTGCAAGCCGAAGAGCTGGTGGAGAAACTGACTTTCCTTTGCGGCGCTGACAATGATGACTTGGAAGTAAAACTGACACTGGATGTGTTAGGTGAAGATAAACAAATCCACCTAACTGGCTGGCTAACCCAGCACTATCAGTCAGGCCTAGTCCGTTACCGCAGCGGTAAAATACGCTCACAAGACTATCTATCGGCGTGGATCGATCACCTAGCGATGTCTGCAATGGGTGAAAGTAAACGCACCCATATGATTGGCTATGACAAAAAAGAGGGTGTGGTGCACTTAGTTTACCCACCAATAGCTGATGCAAGTTATGCACGCTCGTTATTGTCGGAGTTAGTCCGCTTGTTCTATCAAGGCATGACAGAGCCGTTAGCTTATTTCCCTAAAACAGCATTGGCTTGCGTCGAGGCAGGATTTAGTCGCGGTAAATGGGTGGATGATGAAGAGAAGTCACTCAAGAAGATGGCCGATACATTCAACGACAGCTTTATGGCTGCGGGTGAAGGAAATAACCCGTACATTGCGCGTATTTGGCCAAATTGGAATGATGAGCTGGCGGCAAACTTGCGAACTATGAGTGCACTAGTGCTGCAAACGGCACGCTTAGAAGCGATGATAAATGAAGATATGCAATAAAGCCTTTGGAAACAAAGCAGTAAGGAAAGTAGGTGGCCGCCAGTAAATCATTATAGTGTAGGGCGTTCGCTGTACGGCCACAGGTCAGAGGGACCATGATTCTTTTGGTTTGTTGCAACGTTAAAGCTGCTCAACACATGGCGCGCATACTAACGGCTAGACACAGCTTCTGCCGTGAGAAAGATCGCATAACATCCTAACTTTTGTAGGATAAATATGAATAACAACAGTTTTTAAGTCTGGATCACACTTATGTCTCACGGGATCCATAAGTTTTCAGCAAAAAGGCAGAATTTTATGACAGCTACGTCAATGGTTACTCCGCTTAACACCATGACTTTTCCTCTTCATGGCGCTCGATTGATTGAGGCGTCAGCCGGGACGGGTAAAACCTTTACCATCGCAGGTTTATACCTACGATTGCTTTTGGGTCATGGTAGTCCTGAAACTAAGCATCAAGTGCCATTGACGGTTGATCAAATATTGGTGGTAACCTTTACCGAGGCCGCCACGGCTGAGTTGCGCGATCGTATCCGAGCGAGAATTCACGATGCGCGTTTAGCCTTTGCGCGCGGACAAAGTAGTGACCCGGTTATTGCGCCACTTTTGGATGAAGTGAGTGACTACAAACAAGCTGCGGAAATTCTCCTCCAAGCTGAGCGCCAAATGGATGAAGCAGCGGTCTATACAATTCACGGCTTTTGTCAGCGCATGCTTACTCAGAATGCCTTTGAGTCTGGCTGCCGTTTCAACAATGAGTTTGTTACCGATGAGAGTCATCTAAAGGCGCAAATTGTCGCTGACTACTGGCGCAGAAACTTCTATCCGTTACCGCTTAACCTCGCTGGTGAAGTTCGCCGAATTTGGAATTCACCTGCCAATCTACTGGGCGATGTGTCGAGCTATTTAACTGGTGCCCCCCTGAGTTTATCCGTTGCTGCGATGAGCGGTTCGCTCGCAGAGCTTCATCAACAAAACTTAGCTAAGCTAGATGAGCTGAAAGTACTATGGCGTGAACATCAAGATGATCTGCTCGCTCTGATCAGTGATTCTGATGTCAATAAACGTAGCTACACTAAGAAGTCATTACCGACTTGGTTAGAAGCGGTGAACCTGTGGGCGGCGACGGAAACAACAAGTTACGACTACCCTGACAAGCTAGAAAAGTTTGCCCAAAACGTATTGATAGAGAAAACGCCTAAAGGTACACCTCCTCAGCATCCAGTATTTAGCGCGATTGAAGAGTTCTTAGCTGCGCCGATCAGTTTAAAAGCCCCGATTCTGGCCCATGCGATTGAACATTGCCGCGACATGCTGGCCAAAGCGAAACAGCAGAAACAGTGGATGTCGTTTGATGATCTGCTGACGAATTTATCTGCCGCCATCGATCAAGATGAAGCGGAGCTGCTAGCGACTCGGATTCGCCAGCTGTATCCGGTCGCGATGATTGATGAATTCCAAGATACCGACCCATTGCAATACAGTATTTTTAGTCGTATTTATCTTAATAATCCAGAATGTGGCCTATTTATGATCGGCGATCCGAAGCAGGCGATTTATGGCTTCCGCGGTGCCGATATCTTTACTTATATCAAAGCGCGTAATCAGGTATCTTCTCACTTCACGTTAGGCACGAACTGGCGCTCAAGCGCCGATATGGTCGCAGCAGTAAACCAAGTCTTTGCCTTGCCGAACAGTCCATTTATCTACGATCAAGATATTCCGTTTCATCCGGTTAACCATAGCCCGAATGCTGAAAAACGCATTTGGACCATGGGTGGCCAAAAGCAACCTGCATTGACCTATTGGCTACAAGATGCAGAGGATAAACCCTTACCAAAAGGTGAATATCTGCAAGCGATGGCGAAAGCGACTGCAGATCAGATTCAACAGGTGCTCACTGCAGCGCAGCAAGATTTGGCGTTTTTCGAAGACGGCAAAGGTAAGCATCAGATTCAAGCGGGTGATATTGCCGTTCTGGTACGTACGGGGAATGAAGGCCGTATGGTCAAAGACGCTCTAGCCAAGCAGGGAATTGCCAGTGTCTACCTTTCGAACCGCGATAGCGTATTTACTTCAATGATTGCTCAAGACTTGCAGCGTCTTCTTCAAGCGGTATTAACGCCAGAAAATGACCGTGCGCTGCGTGCGAGCTTAGCTTCTGAAATGTTCGCGCTTGATGCTGGGGCTTTGGACAAGCTTAACAACGACGAGAATGAGTGGGAAAGCGCCATCAATGAGTTTAAAGAGTACCGTAAGCTTTGGACTCAACGTGGTGTACTACCCATGCTTCGCGCTGTGATGAGTAAACGTCATATTGCGGAACGTTTATTGGAAGAAGAGGGCGGAGAGCGCACCCTTACCGATCTGATGCATATTGGCGAGTTATTACAGCAAGCAAGCCAAGAGCTCGATAGTGACCATGGTCTGCTACGTTGGTTAGCGCAAGCAATCAGTGATGCTGAAAATGGTCTCGGTGGCAGTGAGGATCAGATCCAACGTCTAGAGTCTGAGCGGAATCTGGTGCAGATCGTTACGATTCATAAATCGAAAGGTTTGGAATATGACTTGGTGTTTTTGCCATTTGTACTTAGCTACCGAGAAGCGAGTGAAGCCAAGTATTACGATGCAGCGCAAGACCAGACTATTTTAGATATCACTAAGCAAGATGCGTCATTAGCGCAAGCAGACAAAGAACGTTTGGCTGAAGACTTACGCTTAATTTATGTGGCGTTAACCCGTGCCGTCTATGGCTGCTTTATTGGTGCTGCGCCGCTGCGAAATGGTCGTTCGATCAAAGAGCCTACCGGTGTCCATCACAGTGCGATGGGCTACTTACTCCAAGATGGACAGGAAGGGGGCATCAGCGATTTGACCATGGCGATCCAAAAGCATGTTGATGGTCTTGATGCTGTCCAGCTTTCATCATTGCCAGCAGAGCAACAACAGGCCTTTACTCAAGTTGTGGGCGAGTCGCAGACATTGACGGCTCGGACTCTATCTAATGAAATTGATCGTCACTGGCGTATCACCAGTTACTCTGGCTTAATCAAGCAAGGCTCACATCACAGTGATGAGGCCTACACCGACTTAATGCACCTTGATATCGACTCTTCTGATGAGCAGGATGAAGAAGAGTTGGTTGAGCCAGAACAATCTATCTTCACCTTCCCGCGTGGTGCTCGACCAGGTACCTTCTTGCATACGCTATTTGAAGAAGTTGAGTTTACCCAAAGCGCGACTTGTGAAGAGAACACAGAAGTTATTATTCGTCTGTTGGAGAGTGAGCAATTAGATCACAGCTGGCTACCAGTTTTACAGCAATTGATTGATACCGTTCTAGCGACACCTCTCGATGGTAAGCAATTACTCCTCAACCAAAAAGGACCAAGTCAAAGATTGGTTGAGATGGAATTCCTCCTGCCGATTGAAGTGTTGGTCGCTCCAGCTCTAAACCGTGTTATTCAACGCCACGATACTTTATCAGCCAAAGCGGGCGATCTCGGTTTTCATACCGTGCAGGGCATGTTGAAAGGCTTTATCGATTTGGTGTTTGAACATCAAGGTAAGTATTACGTCCTCGACTGGAAATCGAACCACTTAGGTGATGATGTGAGTTACTATCACGGCCAGGCACTTAGTGGTGCGATGGCCGATCATCGTTACGATCTCCAGTACCAAATTTATGCTCTGGCTCTGCATCGATTCTTACGCAGCCGTATTGCTAACTATGACTACGAACAGCATTTTGGTGGCGTCTATTACCTGTTTTTAAGAGGCATGGATGGTGCGAGTGACCACGGTATTTTTTCTGCCAAACCGAGTCTCGAATTTCTTGATGATATGGACAAATTGATTGATGGTCAGCCGATTGATACTAAGCATAATAATGCTGGCCAAATGGAGTTACTGTAATGCTCGCAACCTCGACTTCTCTATTAGATACACTCAAACAGCTGGCCACTAAGGGCAATATTAGGCAATTGGATTATCAGTTTGCGCGATTCATTCAAGCTCAAACGCAAGATGAGGCTCTGGCTTTTATTGCAGGAGTCGTGAGTAGCGAACTTGGCAAGGGGCATATTTGTCTGCCTCTGTTTGACCTACAAGCTCAACCTGTCGATCTAGCCGCTAAGTTGGGTCTATTTGGTGAATCTGCGTTAGCGCTCAATCAAGAGTTAGTCACGATAGATTGGGTTGGCAAGTTAAACAGTGCGGCGATTGTTGGCTCAGACGGTGAAGCACTACCACTGATATTTGATGGTTCTAGGCTCTATCTACATCGCTATTGGCACTATGAAGTGACGTTAGCGGCGCGCTTAAATAGCTTTGGGTTACCCATGATCCTAAAGCCTGATGAAGTGCAAAAACTGACAGAGTTACTCAATCACTTATTTGCTAGAACATATCGCTATCTATTTGATTCGTTAAATAAATCTCTTCAGTCAGGAGAGAGCTCTGCGGTTGTTCGTCAACGCATGGTGTGTGATCATCTGGACGTAGTAGCAGAGGAAATATTGGATTGGCCTACCATAGACCAAAAGCTTGTCGCGGCGAAAACGATTGAACAGCTTTCTGTGTTAAATGAGCTTGTTCCTCAGTCTGCGTGTGTTAACTGGCAGAAGGTCGCTGCAGCGGTTGCTTTAACTCGAAAGTTTGCGGTGATTTCTGGCGGGCCGGGAACAGGTAAAACGACCACTGTAACCAAATTGCTAGCCGCACTGATCGAACAAGCGCAAGGCTATGGCTCTCAACCCTCCATCAAACTGGTTGCGCCTACGGGTAAAGCCGCCGCGCGTTTAACGGAATCTATTGGAAAGGCAGTAGCACAGCTTCCTGTAGCGCAGGATCTGAAAGAAAGCATTCCAACCGACGCAAGTACATTACATCGACTATTGGGTGCAATTCCTAACAGTGCCGAGTTTCGACATAGCCGTGACAACCCATTGCATCTCGACATTTTAGTGGTTGATGAAGCCTCCATGGTCGATTTGCCTATGATGTACAAATTGATTGATGCACTGCCTAAGCATGCAAGGCTTATCTTACTGGGTGACAAAGACCAATTGGCATCGGTTGAAGCTGGCGCGGTGCTTGGCGATATCTGTTCATTCAATCAATTTGGCTTTAGTCATGGCCAAGCAGCTCAAGTTGCTAAGCTTACTGGCTTTACTACTTTGGCTCATGGAACACACAATCAAGCCAACATTGCAGATAGCTTATGCATGCTGAAGAAAAGTTACCGATTCGATGCTCGTTCGGGGATTGGACAATTGGCTCAAGCCGTCAATAGTGGCTCAGCGCAAAAGGTGGATTGGGTGTGGCAGAAAGAGTTTGCCGATATCAGTAAATTCCCAATCGACAACCAACACTACAATCAACTGATTCAAACGTTGGTTTCGGAATACGCTCATTACCTTAAACGTATCGAGTTGCAGCTGCTAGACCCGAATACCAATGAGCCTGAAACGCAGCAGCAGCGAGCTAAAGCGGTATTAGACCTGTTCGCGCGCTGTCGCTTGTTGTGTGCAATACGGGAAGGGGACTTTGGCGTTAAAGGGTTAAACCATCGTATTGAACGTGCGTTGGCGGCGCGTAAGCTGATTCAAACTCAAGATGAGCTTTGGTATCACGGCAGGCCTGTGATGGTGACACGTAACGACCATGCTTTGGGTCTGTATAATGGCGATATCGGCATATGTCTGCTTGATAGCTCTGAGCAAGAAGCAAGGCTTAAGGTCTACTTCGAATTGCCAGATGGCAGTGTAAAGTCTGTTTTGCCAAGCCGAGTGCCTGAGCATGAAACTGCCTATGCAATGACGATTCACAAATCTCAGGGCAGTGAGTTCGAGCATACCCTCATGATCTTGCCACCGGACTTTACGCCAATCTTAACACGCGAATTAATCTATACCGGTATTACCAGGGCGAAAAAGCGTTTGAGTTTTTATGCTGACGATCGAGTGATGAAGCGTGGGATAAAAGTGCGAACTGAGCGAGCAAGTGGATTGGTTGAGCGATTACAGGCAAGTGGATAACCATCCATGGCTATCAGATTTCAACTAAAGTGCTGAAGAGAAGGAGATACTGCGGATGCGGTACTTCTCTTTATAGTTGAGGATGAATGCTTTTAAGCCTTCAGTGACGGGAAAGACACAATGAACATCTAGGTTTTCTAGCAGTTCATTATCGGCCATATCCCAGAAACTCTGTACTGAGTTACAGATGATTTTCTTCATCGATAGTTTGCTCTTAGTGACGTTGTGTGTAACCTCAAGCAATCCTTGCAACCTAGCAAGCCGCGATATCAGCCTGCAAAGTGGTGAAGTTGATCCTATCTAGCTTCCAGTGGTAAATATTACCCCCACGAACTGGAAGCTGAAATTTTAACCAATTCAAGATATGAAATAAAGACAATAATGTAGGCAGTTTCGTCAATCTTGTATCAAGAATAAGAATTCAATTGAGCTAGAGCTCCAGCGCCAGAATTTTCGACTTACGCTGGTAGTTATAGAGATTTTGTTTATGCGATGGCAAAAAGTTCACGTCCATCTCATGGAAACCTTGTTCTCTGAACCAGTGTAGGCTATGGGTAGTGAGCACAAAAATATGCTCAATGCCCTGCGCTTTGGATTGCAGCCGCATGTGGTTGAGTAGCAGCAAGCCTCGGTTACCATCTCGATACTCTGGGTGAATCGCAACACAAGCCATTTCGGCCATACGTTCATTGTGATAAGGGTAAAGCGCTGCACAACCTATGATAAGGCCATCTTTTTCAATAATAGTGAATTGATGGATCTCTTGTTCTAACTGTTCACGAGAGCGGCGCACAAGAATACCTTGCTCCTCCAATGGATAAATCAGATCCAAAATACCGCCAATGTCGTCAATGTTAGCAACGCGTACTTGCTCAGCACTTGCTTCAACGATTTGTGTGCCGATACCGTCAAGAGAAAATAGCTCTTGGATCAGTGCGCCATCAACTTTGTAACTGATTAAGTGACTACGCGGTACTCCAGCTCGGCAAGCCGCGGTTGCCGCACGTAAAAATCGTAATGTACCCGATGAGTTTTCTATTCCTGACTCAGTCTGATTTTCTAAGCTAGATAGCATTTTCTCTGCATCTTTTGGGAACAACTCCGCAACCGCATTGCCTTCTTCATCGATGATGCCTTGCTCTGAACAAAAGCCGATCAGTTTATCTGCTTTGAGCTTGATGGCGACTTTGGTTGCGACCTCTTCTGATAGTAGATTGAAAGACTCACCAGTAACGGAGCTTGCAATAGGGCCCAGCAGCACAATCGAGCCTTGGTTAAGCATGCGATTGATACCTTCAACGTCGATACGGCGAATACGACCGCTATGGCAATAATCAACACCGTCATCAACCCCTAGGGGCTGTGAAATAACAAAGTTACCGCTAACGACATTTAGTTGAGTACCTGCCATTGGCGTGTTACTCAAACTCATCGATAACTGGGCTGTGATCGCAAGTTGTAATTGCCCGGCCGCTTGCATGACATAATTTAGTGAGGTCTCGTCGGTAACTCTGATCCCTTTATGGTATGGCGTCGAATGGTTATTTTGCTCAAAAAGATGATTGATTTGTGGCCGCGCTCCATGAACGAGAACAATTTTCACACCTAAGCTATGTAGTAAAGCTAGATCGCTGATAATATTGGAAAAATTACCATCCGCTACAGCCTCTCCACCTAGCATGATAACCATGGTTTTATCTCTATGTGCATTGACATATGGGGCAGACTGTCGGAACCCTTTGACGAGAGCGGTACTACGAATTTTCACAACGCCATCCATTTTATGAATTTATATACAAATATACTGCAATTTTATTCGTTGGTCAGCAAGTGTTTTTTACGGGTGTAGCTGCGATAGATACAGTGCGACTTTGTCTCGTGGATAAGTCAGCTCAACTGCCATCATCGTTTGATGTAAAATTATTAGCCAACTGCATATTTTTAATTCAGACTCATGCTTTGGGAGATGTATTCGGAATACCGCAATAAGAAGTAAGGTGAATGGATCTGTGATCACGAAGAAGAAGCTGATAGAGCTACTTATCATCGTTGGGGCGATTGTTGCTAGCATTGCGGCTGTGATGCTAGGTAGTAAGCTATATGACTACTACTTAACAGTAACCTATCCAAAATCGAGCCTTTATGGCACTTGGGTCGAGCAAAATGTCGCGTCCTATGCTGCAAGTGAATTTGTTTTGGGACCAACGGGCGTCATGATTGATGGTGGCAATGTTGCGACCAGTTATAGCTGGGATGGAACCTACCTAGAATATAGTGTTGGCGATGAAAAGCGCCGCTTTATCATACTCAATGAAGCCTCTACTGAAATGCGTTTGATCTCTCAGCCTCACTATCAAGCGGTTTTCCATGTCAGAGAAAACCAAAAATAGCTGCCATTGACCACTGCTGGATTGCGTATTTTTGTTAAGTTTGTCATGCTCATAGCATCGCTTGAAAGGGATCAAACTAGTGTTCAAAAAATATCTTCCTATTGCAGCTGCCGCTGTTCTTTTTGGCTGTGCTCAACCTACCGAACGTGCTCAGCAATATACGGGTGAAGAGTTCAATACCATTTTAAATAAGTCTGTTGCCGTAGAGTCGGATAAACCGCGAGACTTTACTGAATTCCATCGTCAGGCTGAGCAGGTTGTCACTAACTCTCCTTCGATGGCCAAAATCTATCAACCTCTGTATGAAAAGCTCAATGAGTGGGTATTACAAAGTGGTGATCCTGCTGATTTAGCCAATTTTGACATTCAGGCTGCTCAGCTTGGTGGCGGCGACAAAAAAGGTAATGTGCTGTTTACTGGTTATTTTTCGCCAGTGATGGAGTTACGTCATCAGCCAAACGAAAAGTTTAAGTACCCTGTCTATTCTAAGCCGAATTGTGAAAGTGACTGTCCAACGCGTGCGCAAATCTATGATGGTGCGTTAGAAGGGCTGGGACTAGAGCTCGGTTATGCGGCTAATCGAATTGACCCATTTTTGATGGAAGTGCAGGGCAGCGGCTTTGTCCATTTTGAAGATGATGACACTCTAGAGTATTTTGCTTATGGCGGTAAGAACAATAAAGCTTATGTCAGTATCGGCCGAGTGTTGATTGAACGTGATTTAGTGCCACGTGAAAAAATGTCGATGAAGGCAATTAAAGAGTGGGTACTGGCAAATGATGAAGCAACAGTTAAAGAACTACTAGAGCAAAATCCATCGTTTGTCTTCTTCGAGCCGCGTGCCGATGCGCCAGTGACTGGTTCTGCTGGTATTCCACTATTGCCAATGGCATCTGTCGCCGGAGACCGCTCAATATTCCCTATGGGCACCCCAATCTTGGCAGAAGTCCCGCTATTAAAACCTGATGGTACTTGGAGTGGTACGCATCAATTACGCTTATTGATTGTGTTAGATACGGGCGGTGCAGTGAAGCAGAACCATTTGGATCTTTATCATGGCATGGGGCCAAGAGCAGGTATCGAAGCGGGTCATTACAAGCACTTTGGTCGAGTATGGAAACTAGGGCTTGATGGCTCAGCGACACAAGCGCCTTGGGCATTGCCGCCAGAGAAGTTACAATAGACCTTCATATCTAGACTTTTTAATAAAGAGTGCGTATAAATCGCACTCTTTATTTTTGCACCGAGCGGACAATCAATATGCGTGAACTCGACACTTCAGCTTCTGAAAACTATAACCAACGTTTTGGTGGGACTCGTCGCCTTTATGGTAACAATGAAGTCGAAGTATTACGCGCGGCGCACGTTTGTGTGATTGGTATTGGTGGCGTTGGTTCGTGGGCGGTAGAAGCTCTGGCACGTACTGGTGTTGGTGAGCTGACCCTAATTGATATGGATGACGTTTGTGTGACTAACATTAACCGTCAAATCCATGCAATGTCAGGTACAGTTGGTCAAAGTAAAATCGAAGTGATGGCTGAGCGCGTTAAGCTGATCAACCCTGAGTGTAAGGTTAACTTGATTGATGACTTTATTACTCCTGATAACCAGCATGAGTATCTAAGTAAAGAATATGACTATGTGCTTGATGCGATTGATAGTGTCAAAGCCAAAGCATCACTGCTAGCTTACTGCCGCAGCAACAAAATTAAAGTGATCACTACTGGTGGCGCTGGTGGCCAAGTTGACCCGACTCAAATCAAAGTGGCAGATCTGACCAAAACCATCCAAGATCCGCTGGCGAAAAAAATCAAAGACACGCTACGACGTCACCACAACTTCCCAACTAACCCCGCGCGAAAGTTCGGTATTGATTGCGTCTTTTCGACTGAGCAACTTAAGTATCCTCAACCTGATGGTTCAGTATGTGGGGTTAAATCTACTGCAGAAGGGCCAAAGCGCATGGATTGTGCCAGTGGCTTTGGCGCAGCGACGGTTGTGACTGCGACGTTTGGCTTTGTGGCGGTATCTCGCATTGTCGAAAAACTTTTGCTTAAGCACGCCAAATAGTTACCAACGAGGAAAGTTCTATGTCACCGTTTCCGTTATCTCCGTTTGGCGCAGACATCAAAGCTGATGATATTGTGGCCGTGATGCAAGGTTTCAAAGGCTGGGAAGACCGCTATCGTCAGGTTATCCAATGGGGTAAACAGCTGCCTAAGATGCCTGAGGAGCTAAAGTCTGAACAAGTCACCGTATCAGGCTGTGAAAGCCTTGTTTGGCTAGTCAGTCAGCAAGTGGATAGCAGTTGGTATTTCTGTGCTGATTCTGATGCTCGCATTGTACGTGGCTTGATTGCTTTAGTGATGGCCGCATACGATGGTAAGTCCGCAACAGAGATTCAAGCGTTTGATATCGATGGCTACTTTGAACAGCTCGGCTTAATTGCCCATCTAAGCCCCTCACGTGGTAATGGTTTAAAAGCGATTGTTGAACAGATACAGCAAGCTACTCGGATCTAACCCCTCATCACATGAGAGGCACACCTCAAATTATCTAATGATTAAAACATAAGCTTGTTCGAGAGCGTAAATAAAGAGATTTGTTCCACTTGACCTTTACCTTGGGGAAAGCCCTAGCCTTTCTTTATTGAGTCGTGATAAAGAGGAATTCTTATGGGAATGTGTCATCACAGTGGTTCTGACGTTTCTGAAACCAAACCAATTTGGCGAATACTGCTCATTCTAAGTGCAATCGTTCTATTGCTTGTTTTGTTATTTGGATAAACAATGAATTAGATGTGAAGTACACTCATTAAGACATGAGCACACAATGCAGACTAGGACAACGCTTGTTGTCACTGCGTAAAGGCTGTACAATTCGCGCCCTTAATTAATGTTCCGTCGTTTGAGAGGCCACATGACCACTGAAAAAATCAATCTACTCGACTTTGATCGCCAAGGTATGCGTAAGTTTTTTGCTGAGGAGCTCGGTGAAAAAGCATTCCGTGCCGATCAGGTAATGAAGTGGATCTACCATTTCGGTGTCGATAACTTCGATAACATGACCAACATTAACAAGAAGCTACGTGAGAAACTGCTTCATCGTTGTGAGATTAAAGCGCCAGTTGTTGCTGAAGCTCAGCACTCTTCAGACGGCACCATTAAATGGGCGATGAAGGTTGGCGATCAAGACGTTGAGACGGTATACATTCCTGAAGATGACCGTGCGACGTTATGTGTTTCTTCTCAGGTTGGTTGTGCACTTGAGTGTAAGTTCTGTTCAACTGCTCAACAGGGTTTCAACCGAAACCTTAAAGTATCTGAGATTATTGGTCAGGTTTGGCGTGCTGCACGTGAAATCGGCTTAGAAAAAGAGACGGGGCGTCGTCCAATTACTAACGTGGTAATGATGGGCATGGGTGAACCACTGCTTAACATGAAAAACCTTATCCCTGCATTAGAACTTATGCTAGATGATTTAGGTTTTGGCCTATCGAAGCGCCGTGTAACGGTATCGACTTCCGGTGTTGTATCTGGTCTTGACCAGATGACAGGCAAAATTGATGTGGCGCTAGCTATTTCTCTACACGCACCAAACGATGAATTGCGTAGCCAAATTATGCCAATTAACGACCGTTGGGATATTCAAGATTTCTTAGCGTCAGTACGTCGTTACATCCAGTCGTCAAATGCAAACCGCGGTAAAGTGACGGTAGAGTACGTACTGCTTGACCATGTGAACGATGATATGGACCATGCGCGTGAACTTGCAGAGCTATTAAAAGACACGCCGTGTAAAATCAACTTGATTCCATTTAACCCATACCCAGGTTCACCATATAAAAAGCCAAGTAACTCTCGTATTGACCGCTTCCAGAAAACATTGATGCAATATGATCACACAGTGACGGTTCGCAAGACCCGTGGAGATGATATTGATGCCGCTTGTGGCCAGTTAGTTGGTGATGTTATCGACCGTACTAAGCGCACGGCAATTAATAAAGCCGCAAAAGGCGATACAATTGAAGTGAAAGCAGTTTAATAACGCGTTCAATATTTTCCGAAAGCCAGAGCCTAGCTCTGGCTTTTTCGTTACATCCTGTAGCGATATCTTTGTCAAATTATCGAAAAACCTTGAGCTGCTTGTAAATTATGCACTTTGTCTATGTTGTTTCGTCTAAGATATCTATTAGAATTAAGGGTTAACGCTTTAGGGTAATTCCCTGTCTATTGAGTGAAGCGAGAGTATTGACCTGCGAGGCTATGTCCTCCCACTAATTTTTGAGTTTGTTCGACGCACAACAAAAATGAATAACTAAGACGTAAGAAACAGATTCTAACTTAAAGAGAATGATTAAATCATGACTGCTGAACAACAAGCACCAATGAACAACGAAGAAAATGTAGAAAGAGTAGAAGCTGGAACTATTCTAAAAAATAAACGTGAAGAGCTTGGTCTTAGCCAAAAACAAATCGCTGATCGTCTACGTTTACGCGTCTCTATTATTGAGAATATTGAAGAGAACAACTTTGCTTCCGATCAGGTCGCAACATTTACTAGGGGTTACCTACGTTCATACGCGCGTGCCGTTGGTATTAAGGAGTCTGTAGTCCTGTGTGCGCTAGATGGTTGTGAAGAGACTCAGCCAGAAGAGCAAGAAATGAAAAGCTTCTCGCGCAAGACCAATCGCGAAAAGCACGATAGCCGTATTATGACGCTCACATGGGGCATTTTTGCGGTAATCGCGGGTATTTCTTCTGTTTGGTGGTGGCAAAATCAAGAGACCAGTCTGGTTGAACTGACTAGCAAAACTGAGCAAGAGAGCAAAATTGAGCAGCATCAAGCCAGTGACCCTGAGCTTGACTTTACGACGCTAGGTACCGAAGAGTCTCCTGTGAAAGCGACCGATAGTAATATTGAACAAATTATCGGAACAGAAGTAGATCAAACGTCGAGCACTGAAATCATCGCTGAGCCAGTAGAGGCTCCAGCGGAACAAACCACGACGATTGATGAAGCTCAACCACACCAAGCGGCAGAGCAACAACCAGAATCTCACCAGCAACAAGCGGAAGTGGTTAAAAACCTTCTGACAATGTCATTTAGTGATGATTGCTGGATTCAAGTCAAAGATGCTACGGGTAAAACCCTCTCAACTGGCGTGAAAAAAGCGGGTCAAAGCTTAGATCTCACCGGAAATATGCCATATAGCGTGATTTTAGGTGCACCTGAAAACGTTTCAATGACATTAGCGAGTGAACCTGTCGACCTTTCTGGGTATACTTCAGGCAAAGTAGCAAGATTCAACTTACCTTAGAAATTACTATGCAATACGAATCTCCGATCAAACGTCGTCCATCGACGCGTATCTACGTGGGCGATGTGCCTATTGGTGATGGCGCACCAATTGCGGTGCAGTCAATGACAAACACCAGAACAACAGACGTTGCGGCGACTGTTGCTCAAATCAAAGCACTGGAAAATGTCGGTGCAGATATCGTTCGCGTGTCTGTTCCAACAATGGACGCAGCAGAAGCGTTCAAACAGATTAAACAGCAGGTGAATATCCCACTGGTCGCGGATATTCATTTTGACTACCGCATTGCGCTGAAAGTCGCAGAGTATGGTGTTGATTGTCTGCGCATTAACCCTGGCAACATCGGTAATGAAGACCGCATTCGTTCCGTAGTCGACTGTGCGCGTGATAAGAACATTCCGATACGAATTGGTGTGAATGGTGGTTCTCTGGAAAAAGACATCCAGATGAAATATGGCGAACCAACACCAGCAGCACTTGTTGAATCAGCTATGCGTCATGTCGACATTCTTGAACGCCTGAACTTTGACCAGTTTAAAGTCAGTGTAAAAGCGTCGGATGTCTTCCTAGCTGTCGACTCATACCGCCTGCTTGCTCAGAAGATTGATCAGCCATTGCATTTGGGTATTACCGAAGCGGGTGGTGCTCGCGCAGGTGCAGTTAAGTCATCAGTTGGCCTTGGTATGCTTCTAGCGGAAGGCATTGGTGATACGCTACGTATTTCGTTGGCAGCCGATCCTGTTGAAGAGATCAAAGTCGGTTTCGATATTCTGAAGTCACTGCGTATTCGCTCTCGCGGTATTAACTTTATTGCCTGCCCAAGCTGTTCTCGTCAAGAGTTTGATGTGATCGGAACAGTAAACGCTCTTGAGCAGCGTCTAGAAGATGTGATTACGCCAATGGACGTATCGATCATCGGTTGTGTCGTCAATGGCCCGGGTGAAGCTGAAGTCTCTCACCTAGGTTTAGCGGGTAGTAATAAGAAGAGTGCTTTCTACGAAGATGGTAAGCGTCAGAAAGAGCGATTTGATAACGAAGATCTAGTCAATCAACTAGAAGCGAAGATTCGCGCTAAGGCGTCGGTACTCGACGAAGCGAATCGCATCGATATCAAACAACAAGATTAATCTCAACGTAATGTAAATTACGGTACCTATTTTACGGTAAATGACTGTGGCAAAGAAAATCCAAGCAATTCGAGGCATGAACGACTGCCTTCCAACTCAATCACCACTGTGGCAAAAACTTGAAAACACAGTGAAGAACGTAGTTAGCGCATACGGTTACAACGAAGTGCGCATGCCAATCGTTGAGATGACACATTTATTCAGTCGCGCTATCGGTGAAGTGACCGACGTGGTTGAAAAAGAAATGTACACCTTTGAAGACCGTAACGGTGATAGCCTGACGCTACGCCCAGAAGGTACAGCAGGTTGTGTGCGTTCTTGTATTGAAAATAGCCTTATCAATCGTGACGAACAGCGTCTTTGGTACATGGGCCCAATGTTCCGTCACGAGCGTCCACAAAAAGGTCGTTACCGTCAATTCCACCAGTGCGGTGTGGAAGTGTTTGGTCTAGATGGCCCAGATGTTGATGCAGAACTTATCATGATGACTGCACGTCTATGGCGTGAGCTAGGCATCGATAAGCACGTTCGTCTAGAGCTTAACTCTATCGGTTCTCTAGAAGATCGTGCGAACTACCGTACTGCGCTGATCGCATTCTTAGAACAGCATATCGATATTTTAGATGACGACTGTAAGCGTCGTATGCACACTAACCCACTGCGTGTACTGGATACGAAGAACCCAGATGTTCAAGCAATCCTTGGTGATGCACCACGCCTGTCTGATTACCTAGGTGAAGAGTCGAAAGAACATTTTGCTGGTCTTTGTGAACTTCTTGCCGCTGCAGGTATCGAATACACAGTTAACGAGCGTTTAGTTCGTGGTTTGGATTACTACAACCGCACTGTATTTGAGTGGATCACTGAAAGCCTAGGTGCTCAAGGCACTGTATGTGGTGGTGGCCGTTACGATGGTCTAGTTGAGCAGCTAGGCGGTAAAGCAACGCCAGCAGTTGGCTTCGCGATGGGTCTAGAGCGTCTAGTGCTAATGCTAGAAACTCTTGAGCTAACAGAAGTTCGTCGTAGCGTTGATGTTTACATGGTTACAGCTGGTGAAGGCACTATGATGGCGGGCATGAAGCTAGCTGAGTCTTTACGCGAGCAAGTTTCAGGTCTACGTGTAATGAACCACTTTGGTGGCGGTAACTTTAAGAAGCAGTTTAAGCGTGCTGATAAAGTAGGTGCAGCGGTAGCGCTGGTTCTTGGTGAGAACGAAGTGGCTGATAACACAGTAGTATTGAAAGACCTGATTGGCGGTACGCAAGAGACTTACAGCCAAGCAGACGTTATCGCTAAGCTATCTGAGCTAGTTTAATTAATTTATCAATTTTCGAAGTAGCGATGTTTATCGCTACTTTTTTGAGATGTATGAGGACAGGAAGTGGAACTCTACGATACTGAAGAACAACAAGTAGAAGCGATCAAAGATTGGTGGAAAGAGAACGGCAAAGCAGTCATTTTGGGTGCTGTTGTTGGTCTTGGCGGCCTGTTCGGATGGCGTTACTACCAAGACTCTGTGACTGCGGCTCAAGAAGCGGCGTCAGAAAGCTACACAAAAGCAGTGCAAGCTCTTGCTGAAAAAGGCGCATCTGCTGAAGGTGACATTCAAGCCTTTATTGATGGCAACAAAGAAACGGAATACGCAACTCTAGCTGCTCTTCAACTAGCGAAAGTACAAGTTGAAGCGGGTAACTTTGATGAAGCGATTGCGCAACTAGAATGGGCAAAGTCTGCGACCAAAGATACGGCAGTATCTTCAGTTGTTAATTACCGTCTAGCTCGCGTTAAAGCGGAGCAGGGCGAATTTGATGCTGCTGTTGCTGAGCTAGCAAACATCACTGATGAAAGCTGGGCTGGCCGAGTAGCAGAGCTTAAAGGTGACATCTTACTGCGTAAAGGCGATGAGCAAGCAGCGTATGCCGCTTACACAGAAGCGCAGCAATCTGGCGGCGCAAGCCAAGCATTACAGATGAAACTGGACGATCTAGCCAAGTAAGGGCAAAGCATGAAGAATATGCTGAAGAAAGCGCTCACTGCGGCGATGTTCGCTGGTATCCTTACTGGTTGTGCGAGTGAGGAAGATACCGTCATCATGGCCCCTGTTCCTGTTGTACAAAGTGAATTTACACCAAGTACAGAGTGGAAAGCGTCGGTAGGTAATGGTGTTAGTCAATATTACTCTAAGCTCACGCCTGAATACGCTTATGGCAAAGTCTTTGTTGCTAGCCGTGATGGTGTGGTTAAAGCGTTAGACCCAGAAACGGGTAAAACCCTGTGGGAAACCGACGTTGAATCTGATGTTTCTGCACGTCTATCTGGTGGAATTGTGGCTGCGTACGGTCAAATCTTCATCGGTAGCGAAAATGGTCGAGTGTTAGCATTCAACGAAGAGACTGGTGAGCAAAACTGGACGGCTGAAGTTGATGGTGAGGTACTGACTTCTCCTGCAACAGACAACAACTTTGTTATTGTTCATACTAACAGCGGAATACTGACTGCGCTTGATCAGGTGACGGGTGAAAGTAAGTGGACGATTAGCACTGAAGTGCCGAACCTGACACTGCGTGGTAACAGTACCCCAGTAACGGCTTCTGGTGGTGTCTTCTGGGGCACGGCAAATGGTCGTTTAGCAGCAGCGATTGTTGAGCGTGGTCAGCTTATTTGGCAACAGCCTATTGGCATGCCTCAAGGTGCGACTGAAATTGACCGCCTTGTAGATGTAGATGCTTCGCCGCTGATTTTAGGCAGTAACCTGTACATCATCGGCTACAACGGTCAGTTAACGGCTATCGACTTACGTTCTGGCAAACCAGTCTGGAAGCGTGCGTTCTCATCGGCGACAGATATCGCTAGTGATGGTAGCCGCCTATATATAGTAACCGAGCAAGATCACTTAGTGGCATTTGATGCGCGTAGTGGTACTGAGTTATGGAATAACGATCAACTAGAGAACCGTTTACTGACAGCACCGACTATTATCAACCAGTATGTGGTTGTGGGTGATAGCGAAGGTTATCTGCATTGGATTGATCGCAGCAGCGGTGAGTTCGTTGCTCAGCAAGAAGTAGATAGCAGTGGCTTTGCGGTTGCACCAATCACAATCCCTGGTGGTTATGTCTTAATGACTCGCAATGGCGATGTAAAGAAACTAACGATCAGCGAATAGTTTCGTGATACAATTCACATTCGGCTCCTCGCTGGTAACAGTTGGGAGCCGTTTGCTTGTTTTAGAACCCCAAAGTTACATGTGGTTATAGGTAAAGTGCTCATAAAGTGGACTCTGCTGAGTTGTTACCTATAACTACATAAAGAAAAGAATATTGTAGAGGTTATTATGGTTCCTGTTGTTGCTCTGGTAGGGCGTCCTAACGTTGGTAAGTCAACGTTATTTAACCGATTGACTCGTACACGCGACGCGTTGGTTGCGGATTTCCCTGGCTTAACTCGTGACCGTAAATATGGCCAAGCGAAGCTTGGCGAACATGAATTCATTGTTATCGATACCGGCGGTATTGACGGCACAGAAGAAGGTGTAGAAACCAAAATGGCTGAGCAATCGCTAGCGGCGATTGATGAAGCTGACGTTGTGCTATTTATGGTTGATGGCCGTGCTGGCTTAACTCCATCTGACATCGCTATTTCTAACCACCTTCGTAAGATTGAAAAGCCTTCAATGCTGGTTGTAAACAAAGTTGATGGTATTGATGCTGACGCAGCATCCGCTGACTTCTGGCAACTTGGTGTTGAAAACATGTACCAAATTGCTGCGTCTCACGGCCGTGGTGTTGGGGCTTTGATTGACCGCGCACTTAACCCATTTGCAGAGAAAATGGCAGAAGAAGTGAAAGGCGAAATCGAAGACCTAACTGAGTTTGAAGATCTTGATGAAGAGAAGCTAGACTACACCGAAGAAGAAGCTGAGGAAGAGTTTAAGCGTCTGCAAGATCAGCCAATCAAACTGGCTATTATCGGTCGACCAAACGTAGGTAAATCGACGCTAACTAACCGTATTCTTGGTGAAGAGCGCGTAGTTGTCTACGATATGCCAGGTACAACACGTGACTCTATCTACATTCCAATGGAACGTGATGGTCGTGAATACGTACTGATCGATACGGCGGGGGTTCGTCGTCGTAAGCGTATCAATGAAACTGTTGAGAAGTTCTCAGTGGTTAAAACGCTAAAAGCGGTTGAAGATGCGAACGTTGTTCTACTAGTGATTGACGCACGTGAAAACATTTCAGACCAAGACCTTAGCCTACTAGGTTTTGCGTTAAATGCAGGTCGTTCAATTGTTCTTGCCGTGAACAAGTGGGATGGCCTTGATACCGACGTGAAAGAGCACGTGAAGAAAGAGCTAGACCGCCGTCTAGGTTTTGTTGACTTCGCGCGCATCCACTTTATTTCTGCGCTGCACGGCACTGGTGTTGGTCACCTGTTTGAATCTGTGCAAGAAGCTTACAAGTCAGCGACAACTCGTGTAGGTACATCAGTACTGACTCGTATTATGAAAATGGCAACTGACGATCACCAGCCACCATTGGTTCGTGGTCGCCGCGTTAAGCTTAAGTACGCGCACGCGGGTGGTTATAACCCACCAATCGTAGTTATTCACGGTAACCAAGTTAATGAACTGCCAGATTCATACAAACGTTACCTGATGAACTACTACCGTAAGTCTCTAGAGATCATGGGTACACCGATTCGTATTCAGTTCCAGAGCAGCGATAACCCGTTTGAGGGTAAAACGAATAAGATGACTATGTCTCAGGAGCGTAAACGTAAGCGCCTAATGAGCATGATGAAAAATCGTAAGAACTAATTACCTGAGTCGGAGTACACAGGAAAGAGTTTATTGATAAAAAGCGCCTAGTTAACTAAGGCGCTTTTTTTATAGGACAAGAAATGCAAATTAAACCGACTATCACCCAATTTTGTCACAACACTTGGCAGCTTGATGCTGTTGTTCAGCTAACCCAGCAAGGTAGCGAGTATCTATATGTGGTGACGGACACCACGCCTTTTCATCCCATTAGTCATATTTGGCCAGATCATCCTGCGGATAGAGGCACATTAGATAGCCACAATGTACTTGATTGCCAAGTGGGCGCCGTTGAGCTTGCAAGCGGTGAACTTTATGTCGGTCAAACAATCCCTGTAAAGCGTGATGAGCCGGGCTGGAGCTTTGTTGTCGTCCATTGTTTAGCCAAGGAATCTGTCGAACTAGAGCTTGGTCAGAGTGTCTGTTTATCGGTGGATAAGCCTTACCAGCAATCATTAAGCCGCGGACATAGTGCAGGACACCTTTCATACCTCGCGTTAAATAAGGTACTTACTGAGCATGGTTATTGGCGTAAAGATGCAGACAGAAAAGATCCGCACGGCAACTACGACTTTAATAGCTATGCGCAGGTAACAAGCTTTGTCACAGAGGACAAATGTCTAGATACTTATCGACTGGGTAAGACGCTACGTAAGCGCGGTTTAAACAGTGGCGATTTGCTAGAGAACTTAGGTCAGATAGAGACCCTAGTGAACGCACAATTGATCGAATGGCTAAAGTTAGACTCTGACATCTTGGTTGAGTGTTATGGCGATGCATTGACGGACTCTCGATACTGGTCGTGTGACTTAAAAGAGAGCGCAATCGCTGTTATTCCTTGCGGTGGCAGTCATGCGAGTTCTTTAAACGATTATGCTGTGATTGAGGTGAAACTGGTTCAAGTAGATGCGAGTAATATTGAAATGCACACTGATGTAAAACCGTCATTATGAATTCGATCGTTTTTATAATATTCCGATAGTGGCGTTTTTTTAAACTTAATTTAGTTTTTTATGCTTCTTAAAATCCAAATGCAGAACATGTAACTTATGCTTTCGGTGTGTGGTTATATAAATGTTCTTTTTGGGGCAGATCGCTGATCACTTTGGATTTAGCCGATGATCAGAGTTTGATCTTTACTATAGTTTAGATCGTTCCCAGAGTTTTATTCTAATTAGTTATAAATGAGGTTGGGATCAGGTTATAAATAGAGTCTTTATGCTACTGTTTTCCCATAAAATAGAATGTATTAAAGATCAGTCATATGAGTCACCTTAAGCTTCTTACAGCTCACAGAGAAGTCAATAAGTTACTCGCTAAGCTTGCATTAGGAATGGGAAGATCCGAGCTCAATCGCTGTGTGCTTGAGCTTTCTGAGTGCTGGTTTGGTGAGAGAAAAGCATCAATATTAAGGCTTGATGCCAGCAGTCGCAGACTTTATCTGGAATCTGCTCCAAGCCTGCCTGAATTCTATAATGAAGCCATTGAAGGCGTCGCTATTGGTCCGAAAATAGGATCGTGTGGCGCTGCGGCTTACCTAAAGCGAAACGTTGTCGTCGACAATATCAATACTCATCCCAATTGGGCTCCCTTCACTTCATTGACAACTGAGGCGGACTTACATGCTTGTTGGTCAGTGCCGATTTTGTCGAGCAAAGAAGCGGTTATGGGGACATTCGCAATATACAGTGGAGAACCGTCTTTACCTGAACCTCATGAACTGGAAGTGTTGGAGATGCTGGCGTCACTTTACGCCGTAGCTTGGGAGAAATATCAGCTAGAGGATCAGCTTTACTACCATGCTCGCTACGATAGCTTAACAGGGTGCTTGAATCGTAGGGCGTTGTTGCAGCAAGCCAACGACTGCTTAAATACCGAGCTCAAATACATAGCATGCTTTTTTGCCGATATCGATAAGTTCAAACAAATCAACGATCGCAATGGCCATGAGGTCGGAGACAAAGTGCTTGCCGCTGTTGGTGAGGTGTTCAATCAGACATTTGAGATTAGTAGTTTGAGCGGCCGTTATGGCGGTGATGAGTTTGTGGCCTTTTCTTGGTCTGATTATCCAGAAACCTTTTCGCGATTGGCGACAGAGTTCAATCAACGATTACAAAATATCTCTCCAGTCGATGGGGTGACGATTCGTGTAAGTGTTGGCATGGCTGTGTGTGAAATGACGCGAATGACCTCATTGCAGCGATTGATAAAGCGAGCGGATCATGCAATGTATAAAGTAAAGCATCTCGGTGCGCTTGATAAAGATCATAGTAACTTTGCCCAAAAAAGTTAAAGTGGGCGTGATACAGACACAGTAAAGAAGCCGTTATGAATGAGAATAGTTGCCCAATTTGTCATGATGAATTGAGCTGGACTGGCAAATATTATTGCCAAGCTTGCGATGAAAGCTTTAAAAAAGTTGGCTTTTGTCCTGATTGCGATGCGGAGTTAGAGAAGCTGCAAGCATGTGGAGCGGCAAACTATTTTTGCAACGCTTGCAATGAGCTTAAATCAAAGTCAAAAGTACGCTTTGAATTCCAACCTAGTTAACGGTTGAGCGGATTTCTCCATCAGATAAACGGGTGACCAAGGTGTCGCCTGTTTTTATATCTGATGTCTTAGTCAGAACTTTACCTTGCTCAGTTTGCGAAATGCTGTAGCCGCGCTTTAAGGTTGCTAATGGGCTGACGGTATCTAACTTTTCTGCAGCTAATGCCAGTTGATGACGAGTGTTCAGTAGGCGTCTATCCATTGCATCAAGTAATTTTTGCTCCAATCGTTGCAGACTCGACTTTTGCTCTGATAGACGTTTAATTGGTGAGTTAAGCTCTAAACGGTGCTGCTGGCGTTCAACTTTTTGGCTACGTTGAGAGAGGTAGCGTTCCATTGAGCGATGCAAACGAACTTCAAGATCATCCATTTGCTGGCTTTGACGCTGTAATTGGTAGTTTGGGTGTTGGCGCTCTAAGCGGTGTTGGAGTAAGGCGTTATGGCGCTTTTGTTCGCTTAGGTAATAGCGCATTGCACTGACGAGCTTATTTTGACGGCTCAGAAGCGCTTGATCTTTATGGCTATTATCTCGGCTAACCAGTTCGGCAGCTGCAGATGGCGTTGGCGCGCGCATATCAGCGACAAAGTCAGCGATAGTCACATCCACTTCATGACCTACGGCACTGATAATCGGGATCTGACTGGCTGCAATAGTGCGGGCCAAGATTTCATTGTTAAAACACCATAAATCTTCCAGTGAGCCACCACCACGGCCAACGATTAATACATCACATTCATTGCGGCTGTTAGCGCAGCCAATTGCTTGGGCTATTTGAATTGCAGCCTCTTCACCTTGAACCATAGTAGGGTAAACCACAACAGGTAGCGAAGGATCACGGCGTTTCAATACATCAAGAATGTCGTAAAGCGCAGCGCCAGTCTTAGAGGTGATCACACCAACACGTTTTGGGTGTTCCGGGAGTGGCTTTTTACTGGTTTGAGCAAACAGACCTTCGCCCGCCAATTTGATTTTCAGCTCTTCAAATTGCTGCTGAAGTCGGCCGTCACCTTCTGGCTGCATATTCTCGATGATTAGTTGGTAGTCACCACGCGGTTCATACAGTGATAAACGAGCTTTAACTAAGACTTGATTGCCGTTTTGTGGCTTAAACGTAACGCGGCGATTGTTACCACGGAACATAGCACATTTAACTTGAGCACGAGAGTCTTTAAGAGTGAGGTACCAGTGACCAGAGACAGGAGCAGAGAAGTTTGAAATCTCGCCAACTAACCAAACAATCCCCATTTCATTTTCAAGTAATAGGCGCACTTCTGCATTAAGACGAGAAACTGTGAAGATGTTTTGATTGGTCAGAGATGACAAGGCTAATCTCGCGGACGTGAATATGGAAATTAGCGGCAATATAATACATATCAAGGGGTGTAATGCAAGAAAAAAATTAAAAAATTAGTGGTCAAGCGATTGCGTAGGCCGTATAATCCGTCCGCAATATCTAATCCAAATGTAGTTAAGTTCGTAAAACTGACTGCCCTCATTATGCGAAACGATGAGACCGGATTGTTCTTTTTACTCCTCTAATTGTGAGATATTGCAAATGCTAAGAATTGCCAAAGAAGCGCTGACATTCGATGACGTACTACTTGTGCCAGCACACTCCACCGTTCTCCCAAACACAGCTGATCTTCGCACTCAGCTGACCAAGAACATCACCCTAAACATCCCAATGATTTCGGCGTCTATGGACACCGTAACTGAAGCTCGTCTAGCGATTGCGCTAGCGCAAGAGGGTGGCATTGGCTTTATTCACAAGAACATGCCTATTGAGCAGCAAGCTCAGATGGTTCACCAGGTTAAGATTTACGAAGCAGGTGTGGTTTCTCACCCTGTAACAGTAAGCCCTGATGCAACTATTGCTGATGTTGTTGCCCTAACAGAAAAGCATGGTTTTGCAGGTTTCCCAGTGGTAACGGATACTAACGAGCTTGTTGGTATTATCACTGGCCGTGACGTTCGCTTTGTAACTGACCTTTCTAAGAAAGTAGATGTTGTGATGACGCCTAAAGAGCGCCTAGCAGCAGTAAAAGAAGGGGCAACTCGTGAAGAAGTTCAAGAGAAAATGCACAAAGCGCGCGTAGAGAAAGTACTGGTAGTGAACGATGAGTTCCAACTAACCGGTATGATTACCGCAAAAGATTTCCACAAAGCAGAGCGTAAGCCTAACGCATGTAAAGATGCACAAGGTCGTCTACGCGTAGGTGCTGCAGTTGGCGCTGGCGCAGGTAACGAAGAGCGTGTTGCTGCTCTCGTTGAAGCGGGCGTTGACGTTCTACTTATCGACTCTTCACACGGTCACTCGGAAGGTGTTCTAAACCGTATCCGCGAAACTCGCGCTGCATACCCAGATCTAGACATCATCGGCGGCAACGTAGCGACAGGTGCTGGTGCTAAAGCACTTATCGACGCAGGTGTAAGTGCAGTTAAAGTAGGTATCGGCCCTGGTTCTATCTGTACAACTCGCATCGTAACAGGTGTAGGTGTTCCTCAAGTAACTGCGATTGCAGATGCTGCAGAAGTAGCAAACCAGCACGGTATTCCAGTTATCGCAGATGGCGGTATCCGTTTCTCTGGTGATATCTGTAAAGCTATCGTAGCAGGCGCATCATGTGTAATGGTTGGTTCTATGTTCGCGGGTACAGAAGAAGCACC
Organism: Vibrio sp. 2433-A1; assembly: GCF_056726085.1. Classification (NCBI taxonomy): domain Bacteria; kingdom Pseudomonadati; phylum Pseudomonadota; class Gammaproteobacteria; order Vibrionales; family Vibrionaceae; genus Vibrio; species Vibrio sp. 2433-A1. The sequence goes on along the minus strand of NZ_JBRESC010000007.1, from coordinate 82,480 downwards.
TGGTGAAGTTATCCTATACAACGGCCGTTCATACAAAGCTTACCGTGGCATGGGTTCACTTGGCGCTATGTCTCAAGGTTCTTCTGACCGTTACTTCCAGTCTGACAACGCAGCAGACAAGCTAGTACCAGAAGGTATCGAAGGCCGTATCGCATACAAAGGTCGCCTAAAAGAGATCGTTCACCAACAAATGGGTGGTCTACGTTCAAGCATGGGTCTAACAGGTTCTGCAACTGTTGAAGATATGCGTACTAAAGCTGAATTCGTACGTATCTCAGGGGCAGGCATGAAAGAGTCTCATGTCCATGACGTTCAAATAACCAAGGAAGCACCAAACTACCGTCTAGGTTAATCTCAATAGAGAATTACACACCTAACGTAAACGTTTGCTTTTTTCCTTGAAGCATTAAGAAGAGGCGAGTACACTCGCCTCCGTTTTAATCACTTAGCTTATAAGACTGCTCAAAATGACTAAAAATATTCATGACCAACGTATTCTGATCTTGGACTTCGGTTCTCAGTACACTCAACTAGTAGCTCGCCGCGTACGTGAAATCGGCGTTTACTGTGAACTTTGGAGCTGGGATGTTGAAGAAGCGGATATTCGTGAATTCAATCCAGACGGTATCATCCTATCTGGTGGCCCAGAAAGCGTAACGGAAGAAAACTCTCCACGTGCGCCTCAATATGTATTTGACTCAGGTGTTCCTGTACTTGGTGTATGTTACGGCATGCAAACTATGGCAGAGCAGCTAGGTGGTAAAGTAGCAGGTTCTACTGAACGTGAATTTGGCTACGCACAAGTAAAAGTTTCTGGTGAATCTGCACTGTTTAAAGATCTTGAAGCAACTCAAGACGTATGGATGAGCCACGGTGACAAAGTTGTAGAAATTCCAGCAGACTTCGTGAAAGTTGGCGAGACAGACACATGTCCTTACGCTGCGATGGCGAACGAAGAGAAGAAATACTACGGCGTTCAGTTCCACCCAGAAGTAACACACACTAAAGGTGGCCTACAAATGCTAGAGAACTTTGTTCTTGGCGTATGTGGTTGTGAACGTCTTTGGACTTCAGAGTCAATCATCGAAGATGCTGTTGCTCGTATTAAAGAGCAAGTAGGTGACGACGAAGTTATCCTAGGTCTATCTGGTGGTGTTGATTCATCGGTTGTTGCTATGCTGGTTCACCGCGCAATCGGCGACAAGCTAACATGTGTATTCGTTGATAACGGTCTGCTTCGTCTTAACGAAGGTCAGCAAGTAATGGATATGTTTGGCGACAAGTTCGGCCTAAACATCATTAAAGTTGATGCTGAAGATCGCTTCCTAAAAGCACTTGAAGGCAAATCTGATCCAGAAGAGAAGCGTAAGACTATCGGTCACGTATTCGTAGACGTATTTGATGAAGAGTCGAAGAAGCTGAAAAATGCGAAATGGCTAGCTCAAGGTACTATCTACCCAGACGTTATCGAATCAGCGGCATCTAAGACAGGCAAAGCACACGTAATCAAATCTCACCATAACGTTGGCGGTCTGCCAGACGATATGGAGATGGGTCTTGTTGAGCCACTACGTGAGCTGTTTAAAGATGAAGTACGTAAGATTGGTCTAGAGCTAGGTCTACCTTACAACATGCTTTACCGCCACCCATTCCCAGGTCCTGGTCTAGGTGTTCGTGTTCTTGGCGAAATCAAGAAAGAGTACTGTGACTTGCTACGCCGTGCTGACGCTATCTTCATTGAAGAGCTACACGCTGCGGATCTTTACAACAAAGTATCGCAAGCGTTCACGGTATTCCTACCAGTACGCTCTGTAGGTGTTATGGGCGATGGCCGTAAGTACGACTGGGTTGTTTCTCTACGTGCTGTAGAAACTATCGATTTCATGACTGCGCATTGGGCGCACCTACCGTACGACTTCCTAGGTAAGGTATCTAACCGCATTATCAACGAAGTTGACGGTATTTCACGAGTTGTTTACGACATCTCTGGTAAGCCACCAGCAACTATCGAGTGGGAATAATCTTCGCGATTAATCACTAATAGTAGAACCAGCCTTCGGGCTGGTTTTTTTTGCCTGAAACTTTGGAGTGAGATTACAGATTCTCAATCTCTGTTTGTTCCCCCTTCTGTTGTAAGCTTAAATTGCGTCGCATCTTGACGTAACTTTAAGTTATTCATCGTGCTTATTTTTTCGCTATTTCCTAACCTTTTGTCAGTTGAAAACACAAGGAAATGCACCATGAAAAAGGTAAGCTTCTTAACCGCTGCACTTTCGTTAGCGGCCACGTCGTCGAGTTGGGCGGCGATGAACATTCAACCCGATCCGCAAAACCCGACAGGGTACGTGATTGCTCGGTCTGATGTTCAGGCGGTAGAAAGTCAGAAAACGGCTGACCCTATGTATGAAATCTGGTCCCAAGCACTGCGCACTGCCCCAAACAGCGTTGTTGAGGCGATCGATTCTGGTCTTGCAACAAACCCTGAAAACGTGCAGCGAGCAGAGCGAGTATTTCCTCGTTCAGAGTGGGACTTTCTAACTGGTATGGCGGCGCCAGAGTACACCTACACACGTTTCTTAAGAGCGATTGGTAAATTCCCAGCGTTCTGTGCTGAATATTCCGATGGCCGTGATTCTGATGCGATCTGTAAACGATCTATTGTCACGGCGTTTGCGCACTTTGCTCAAGAGACTGGTGGTCATATTGCGCTAGACAATACCTCTGACAATCCTCTTGGACTGGAAGAGTGGCAACAAGCGTTAGTCCACGTGCGTGAAATGGGTTGGTCAGAAGGGCAAGAAGGTTACACCACAGGTTGTGGCCAGAATGATTGGCAGAATAAGAAGTGGCCATGTGCGGCAGGACAAGGCTACTTTGGCCGTGGTGCAAAACAGCTTTCTTATCATTTTAACTACGGTGCTTTCTCTGAAGTCATGTTCGATGGCGACGCATCAGTCCTGCTCAATAATCCAGGTTTAGTTGCGGACTCATGGTTAAACCTTGCGTCAGCTATCTGGTTCTTCTTAACGCCACAAGCGCCTAAACCAGCCATGCTGCATGTTATCGACAAAACATGGTCACCTTCACAGCGTGAAATTGATGCTGGCATTGGTTACGGCTTTGGTACCACAATCAATATTATCAACGGTGGTATCGAGTGTGGTGAGCAAAACAAAGATAAGGGTCAGCCAGTTAACCGTATTCGTTACTGGGAAGGGCTATCTTCCCACTATCAAATCCCACTTGATGCGGACGAGAAGAATACTTGTTGGCAGCAAACACCTTACGGTAGTTTAAACCTAAATGGCGCAACAGATGTGCTTTACACCAACTGGGATGGTAACTGGAAGTACTATGCTGACCGTCCGGGTGGTTATTCATTTGAGTGTGAGCTGGTGGGCTTCCAAACAGCTTATTCCGCTTTGGTTCCGGGTGATTACGAGAAGTGTGTGACCAACTTCTACGGTTCTCACTCAAGCTGGCCTGAAGTGCGTATAGTCGATAAGCTTGATCCAGTTGACCCAGGCACTGGCCCGGGAACAGGTACCGATTGGGACGTGAACAAAGTGTACAATGCTGGTGAACAAGTCACTTACCAAGGTGCGACTTATCAAGCGAAGTGGTGGACTCAAGGTGATGCCCCTGCTCTTGGTGGGCCGTGGGAATTAGTATCAGGTATGCCGACTGAACCAGCGCCTGAGCCTACTCCAGATCCAACGCCAGATCCAACTCCGGATCCTGAGCCAACACCAGACCCAACTCCAGTTCCAGATACCTTTATTCAGTGGGAGCCAGGGGTAACTCAGGTGGCTGACGGTGACAAAGTGACTTATAACGGTAAGTGCTTTATTGCTAAAAATGGCCCAGGAGTGTGGGAGTCACCTGTTCAGTCTAACTGGTTCTGGGACGAAATCTCTTGTCAGTAAATTACAGCAGCTAAGTCTGATTTAATATCGGTGTAGCCTTGCAATAACTCATTAGTCGCTTAAGACATTCATCGTTCTTAAGCGGCTTTTTAGTTTCAGCAGTATGGTTTTTGTGCCGAGATAGCGAGGGGAAAATGGTTGGTATGTTCAGAAATTGAATGATAAATAACTCTTTATAGTTAACTGTGCTATTTGTGAAATCTTAGATTGCAAATCCCTGATCTATCTTTTTTTATCCACATGAATAAAATCTGCGCGTAAATTTTATTAACTTTTTTTAAAGGTGTGCAAAATGTCAACAAAACTGGCAAACCCGGCTCCACTGGGCCTAATGGGTTTCGGTATGACGACCATCCTGCTAAACATCCACAACGCAGGTTTTTTCCCAATGGATTCTATGATCCTAGCAATGGGTATCTTTTATGGTGGTCTTAGCCAAGTACTTGTTGGCATGATGTGTTTCAAACGTGGTGATACGTTTGGTACAACAGCATTCACTTCATACGGTCTATTTTGGCTAACATTGGTTGGTTTAATCGTAATGCCTTACATGGGGTTACCTGCTAGCCCAGCAAGTTTCATGGGGTGGTACTTGCTTCTATGGGGCGTGTTCACCGGCTTTATGTTTATTGGTTCACTGTGCTATCCAGTAGCAAAACAAGTGGTATTTGGTTCACTAACGATCCTATTCTTCCTACTTGCAGCACATGACTTCACTGGTAGCCATCTGATTGGCACAATCGCTGGTCTAGAAGGAATCTTCTGTGGCGCAAGTGCAATCTACTTTGCTATGGCTCAAGTTCTTAACAACGAATATGGCCGTACAATCCTGCCAATCGGTGAGAAGAAATCAGCTCAAGTTGAACTAGAGCAAGTTGCCGCTTAACCAAATTTAAAATTTAGTTGTCGAATTGCCTGAAGTACGACAGCTGATATTGGGAACCTAAATACGAAAGGGGTTAGCATTTGCTAACCCCTTTTTCTTACCACTGCTTTTTATTTATAGCTTGCCGCTATTAGGTTGAAGGTTGTTCAACCGGTTTAGAATCTAGTTCGGATTCTGGCTCTTTACCTGTCTTACGACGGTACTTCTCTTCCCAATAGTCCGCGCCTTTGATACCAAGTTTCACTGGGTTAAATGTGTACTCAGTGACACCTTGTCTTTGTTGCTCTTCGTAATCATGCAGTGCTTTTAGTGCTGGCTTAGACATGAAGAAGATAATCAAGATGCCGACGATGTTTAACCACGCCATTAGGCCTACACCCACGTCACCCATTGCCCAAGCAAGGTTTGCGGTCTTAACTGTACCGTAGAACACAACTGCGATTAATGCGACTTTTAGTAGGAACATTAAGCCATTAACTTTGAAGGTACGACGGATATACGCGATGTTTGTCTCTGCGATGTAGTAGTACGCAAGAATGGTAGTGAAGGCGAAGAAGAACAGCGCAATTGCGATGAACGGCTTACCAATACCCGGTAGCGCACTTTCGATTGCCATCTGAGTAAACACAGGACCATTCGCTGCGATGTCTGCAGCTACGTTTTGCACTAGGAAACCTTCAGCGCCATGAACGTTGTACGCACCAGTGATGATGATCATAAATGCAGTTGCTGAACATACTAGTAGCGTGTCAATGTAAATAGAGAATGACTGTACCAGACCTTGCTGCGCTGGGTGATCAACACTTGCTGCTGCCGCTGCGTGAGGACCTGTACCTTGACCCGCTTCGTTAGAGTAAACACCACGTTTAACACCCCAACCAATTGCAGCACCAATACCCGCCATCGGAGTGAACGCGTCACCAACGATCATTGCGAACACACGTGGCACTTCACCGATGTTTAATAGAATGATGATGAACGCTGTTACGATGTAAGCAAGCGCCATGAAAGGAACAACAATCTGGGTGAAGTTTGCGATACGCTTAACGCCACCAAAGATGATGAACGCAAGAATCACAGCAATGATTGTACCTGTTAGGATCTTAGCGAAGCTGAATGTACCGATTGCCGTCTCAATCATTGCGCCAGAACCGAATGCTGCTTCTACTGCGTTACCGATACTGTTTGATTGAACACCCGGTAGTAAGAAACCACAAGCAAAGATAGTCGCGATAGCAAAGATCCACGCGTACCATTTTTGACCCATTGCTTTTTCAATGTAGTAAGCAGGGCCGCCACGGAACTCGCCGTTATCTTCTTCTTTGTAAATTTGTGCCAGTGTTGATTCTGCGTATGCCGTTGCAGCACCGAAGAAGGCTACCACCCACATCCAGAATACTGCACCTGGGCCACCGAAACCGATCGCCGCCGCAACACCTGCGATGTTACCTGTACCTACACGACCAGATAACGATACCGCTAATGCCTGGAACGATGAAATACCCTTTGATGAGCTTTTACCTGATAGAAGTAAACGCCACATTTCAGTGAAGTGACGGATTTGAACAAATCGTGTCATGACTGAGTAGAACAGACCTGCGCCCAAGCAAAGGTAGATCAATACCGGGCTCCAGATGATTCCATTCAAAAAATCAACAATTGACTGCATAAGAAGTTTCCCTGTTTGTTTTGTAATGGTTGTTTTCTGAGCAGGATATTAACCTGCCTGTATTTTAATTGTTAATTTATTTGTCTATTGATGTTAATGGGCGTGATCTGAAACACAAAGTGCTAAAATATTGTTAAAAAACTAGAGTAAGAGTTCTTGAAGGCGAGAGTTGGCTGAGTATCTGATGAATTGAGCGTCATTTGTGGTGTTTTATATTCATAAAAAACACAAATGACGTATTTGTATATGTTTTGCTTATGAGGGTTATGTGAGTGGATTGTATTGTGGTTGGTTACTGATAACGCTCGACACTCAGTTCTGAAAATTGCTTTTGACCTTGAGTAGCAAGGATCTCGGTCAGGATGTTGGCCGAGCCACAGGCCATGGTCCAACCTAGCGTGCCGTGGCCAGTATTGGTATACAGGTTAGAAAATGAGGTTTTGCCAATGATTGGTGTTCCATCTGGCGTCATTGGACGAAATCCACTCCAATAGTCAGCTTGGCTGAAATCGACACCCTTAGGAAAGAGTTGGCGAACAACGTGATTGAGTGTTGCCAACCTTCTATCTGGCAAACTCGGATCAAACCCAGCAAGTTCGGCGGTACCTGCGACCCGAATACGTTGATCAAATCGAGTCACTGCGACCTTATGCGTTTCGTCCATAATAGTGGAGTGAGGGGCGTTGGCCTCGTCAATAACTGGCAGGGTTAACGAGTAGCCTTTAACCGGATAAACGGGAATATCGATACCAAGAGGCTGAAGAAGGTGCTTAGAGTAACTACCCAGCGCCATGACATAGCTATCGGCTTCAACGATGCCTTGTGATGTTTTAACGCCACAAACACGCTTATTGTCGGTGAATAACTGCTTAATCTCGGTATTAAACATAAATTGCACACCCGCTTGTTCAGCCATACTTTGCAGTTGTTGGCAAAATAGATAGCAATCCCCTGTTTCGTCATCGGGCAAATAGAGTCCGCCGACAAGATTACCTTCCATGTTTGATAACCCAGGCTCTTGAGTTAAACACTCTTCAGGCGACATTAATTGGTAGCGGATATCGCTTTCTTCTAGCAGGGCGATATCTTTTTTGATCGCGGTAAGCTGAGACTGTTTGCGAAATATTTGTAGCGTCCCTTCGGTCTTACCTTGGTAGTTCAATTGATGTTTGTGATTTAACTCTGCTAAACACTCTCGACTGCGATTCGCTATGGTCAGCATTCTTGCCTTATTGATTCTGTATTTATCAAGTTGGCAATTAGCAAGCATTTTGGTTGCCCAACCGACTAACTCTGGGCTTAGGTTCGGCTTAATTTTTAGCGGAGCATGCTGCTCAAAGAGCCACTTTATTGCTTTGGTCGGAATACCCGGCGCTGCCCATGGGGACGAGTAACCATAGGAGATTTGACCAGCATTGGCAAAGCTTGTCTCTTCAGCGGATCTGGCTTGTCTGTCGATAACGGTGACTTCAAACCCCGCTTGAGATAAATACCATGCGCTGGTTAGCCCTACGACACCACTTCCTAAAACAACGACTTTCACGTTTGATTCTCACACAATTAAATTTTGCATAGCATCGGCAATTTACATTCGTTTAACAATCGATAAGAATTGATGTTAGGTTTTAGTTTTTTTAAAGGCTCGCTATGAAATCAGCCATTCTGCAAGGGGTGAATTTAGTCTGTATGGTTGCTCGTCACCAAAGTTTGACCAGTGCGGCGAAAGAACTGAGTTTAACCGTTGGCGCGGTGAGCCAGCAGCTGCAACAGATAGAAGATAAGCTTGGATTTACGGTGTTTGAGCGTCATGCTCGCGGCATACGATTGACCGAACAGGGCAGTAAGCTAGTTGAATCGACCTGTCATCACCTAGCGGCAATTGAAGAAAATGTGTTCCAGCTTACCCATGTATCTGAGCGTAAGCAGATACGATTAAAGTTGACGCCATCTTTTGCTTTTAAATGGCTTGTTCCTCGCTTAGATAAGTTCCATAAACTCTATCCTGATGTGCAAATACATACCTTTGCTGAAGGGGCGCTGGTTGATAGTGATAACCGCAACTTTGATATCGCTATTGATTATGGACCGATACCTTATAAGCACCAAAGCGCAGAACTGCTTATGGAAGAGTCCTTAATACCTGTGATGAGTCCTAGCTACCAACAATATCATCCGGTGCAGTTAGATAATGACAGCTGGAATGGAGTTGTGCTGCTGCATGACTTAATGCCATGGGCAAGCGCGGCGAAAGATCATGAATGGCACTATTGGGCTGAACAGCAACAGCTGAATTTTGAGACAAACCAAGGCCACTTCTTTAATCGCACCGATATGGCGATGTCAGCGGCAGAGGCTGGGGTAGGGATTGCACTCGCACGATCAGCGCTGCTGAGTAATGAACTAACAGAAGGGCGATTGGTGGCTCCTTTTGCCGCTATTTCTGCCCATGCGGGTTACTTTGTTTTAACCCACACCGATAACCCCTATACGCGCTTATTTAAAAATTGGCTGAAAGAACAAGTTTTTATTGATTAATTTGTAAATATCAATGGCACCCCGATATGCACCCACTACACTTAGTAATGAGCTTGATTCTGCCTTAATTAAATCAAGCGAATGTAGGGGCAGCGCATTATGGAATCTCATCAAGGCCGATGCAGCTATCAAAACCCTGATGGCTGGTGCTGCGATCAACCGAGTGGTGAGTCAGGACTCTGTTACTGGCATGATCCAAAAGTCGATAAAAGCAATGATGATGTAAAAGACAAGGTTGAACAATGGGCCGCAGCAGGTAAACCTTTAGACGGATTTCAGTTGGCAAGAACGAATTTAGAAGATCTCAATTTAGTTAACCGCGGCAGTAAAGAAGGTTATCTATGTCGAGATGTCGACTTCTACCGAGCAGATTTAACCGATGCTCACTTTTTTGGCTTAGATTTACGTGGCTCATCTTTAATGAAAGCCAAGTTAATTGGTGCGAATTTACATTGCGCCAAGTTGGATAATTGCAATTTGCTTGGCGCTTCGCTCTCTCGTGCTAAGTTGGAAAATATAGAGTGGGGAGGCGATCTAAAGCAAGAAAGGGCAGCGAGACGTGCGATTCGAGGCCATAAACGAAAAGAAGCGGTGATGTATTGCCAAGAAGCGGAAGAGGTGTGTCGAAACATCCGCAAACAATGTGAGAAACAAGGTTTGTTTGAAATGGCTGGCGATTTCTTTAAACGAGAAATGCGTTTCCGCCGTTATCAAATGCCGCTGTTTAGTGTTAAACGCGGGATTTCTAAGCTGGTGGATGTATTTTGTGGCTATGGCGAAGATCCGATTCGTGTGGTTGGCTTCTCCATTTTCCTAATTTTGCTCTGCGCGCTGGCTTACTTCTTTTTAGATACTACGGGCGCACACCCCGTTTATGAGGGAATCAGTGGTTGGAAGTTTTACGCATTGGAGTTTCTTAACTCGCTCTATTTTAGCGTCGTAACCTTTACCACCTTGGGATACGGAGATATATCCCCCGTAGGGTTAGCGAGGTTTATCGCTGCCTGTGAAGCCTTCTTAGGCAGCTTTACCATGGCGCTGTTTGTGGTGGTCTTTGTAAAGAAGATGACCCGTTGAGTGAAGATAGGGGGGTTATTTAAAGCCACTGGCTAACCAATCAGACAGAATGATCTGATCGTCTTTGTATTGATTAGAAAAGTGCTCAATCAGCGCGGCAAGGTTGTGGCCATTATCACACATGGTTTGTGCCACTAAATCTTCAGAAACAACAATCGTGCCGCCTTGCGGGGTGGCGTGAGTTTCAATACTGACTGGAATAATAAACTTGCTCTCACTGGCTATGTGATGTTGTTTTAACTCGTTCGCCTGCTGGTGTAGCGCAGCTAAGACCTTAGGCTGATAGTCACTCGCTTCGAAACCAACTGCGACAACAAATACTAACCCTCGATACAAAATAATCACCGAGCTGATCGATGTGGTGGCTTGATTAGTAAACTCAAGAATAACGTCACCGGCTAAGTGAGGCAGTTGCGCAAATTGCTGTTTTAATAACTCAATTGTTGCTGACCATTGGCTGTTTTGCTCTGATGGGAATGGCATCAATATGGATGAAGTGTCGGTTTGGGTGAACTGCAAAATAGGTGCAGCGTAGAGAGTGCTCGCGGTCATGATATTTTATTGGAAGGTGGAGATATCACAGAGGCTAACGGAGAGGAGGCGATGGAGCTAGAAGTTACGCTAAATAGTTTGAACCAGTTGGCGCAGTATCAAGGTTTAGATAAGAAAAAGGTTACCAAATCATCGACCTGGTAACCTAAATTTGATTATGCTGCAGTAGCAAATTCCGCTAAGAAAGCATCTTTACGAGCATTGAAACGCTCTACTAGATCATCAACAGCTGCTTGGTCGTAAGGTTTTAGACCGCTTGCTACCATGCGCTTTAAGCCCTTACCGACGATCTCACCATTCTCTTTGAAGTCGAAGTTTAGCGTTACCAGACCACGTTTACCTTCAACGTCGAATGTTGCACCAGCAAAGACGACTTCAGGATGAGTTAAGTCTAAACGAGAGAACTCCACTTCCATGCTTTCGTAGATGACTAATGGACGTTGGCAGTTGATCATCATCTGCTGCTTTTCCATTAGCGGAACCATGATGTGTGGGAAGTTCATACCAGAGAACTGAACGTAGCTTGTTACTACGTGCTCAATGAACTCTGGATTTGTGATGACTTCGCCTTCACGTGACATGTGTAAGTACTCTTTTGCATTAGTATCAACTAACGCACTTTCTTTAGCACACTTATTTTCAATTGATAGAGATACGCTATCGCTCACCATACCCGAGAATTCAAAACGCATTTTTTGGCTGATGCCTTCTTTGCTTAGTAGAACAGCAAAAAGTAGATCACCTGGCACACAGAAGCGTTTGCTGTCTTCATCATGGATAGGGTTAAAGTCTCCCGCAACCTTTTTAGCAAAGTGACTTGCTTGTTGGCGAGTGAACTGGAACTGATTGTTATCTTGTGAAAAATAAGGTGTAAGAAACATACTTTTATTCATGTGGCTATAACTGCCGCGCAGTATACATGAAGCTATGCTATTAAATGGTCTATCCAGATGAATCACTAAAGAATTGACGAAACTTTAACCTGCAAAATTCGGCTCGACGTTACCGCCAGTACTTCAAACTGCCACTCATCGCAGACAATCACTTCGCCACACTGGGGCACTTTGCCCGCTTTCCAAGTGATGTAACCATTTAGAGTTTGAAAGCCTTCACTCTCTTCACCTTCGATTGAAATAATATCTAGGCGGCGTTTAAGCTCATTCAGAGGGATCAACGCATCCATCCACCAACTGCCATCTTGGTGCTGTCTTGCCCACACATGTTGCGGTGCTAAGCCTAGTTCACCTGCGACCGATTCCAAAATATCGTAGTGAGTAACAATACCTTGAATATCGCCATACTCATCGACAATAAATGCCATCTCACAATTGTTTCTTTGCATCTGATTTAACAGCGGTAAGCCTTTCATCGACTCTGGGAAATAGCGTGGTTTTCTGACCAGTTTGACTATTTTAGTGGTCGACAACTGTTCATATTGGTCGAGCAATACTTTCGATGAGATCGTGCCGATGATCTTATCTAAACCGCCATGGCAGACAGGCCAAACCGAGTGCTGAGTCTGACGAATACGTTTGAGGATTTGCTCAATCGGCTGCTCTACATCCAGAAAGTCCATATCGCAACGAGGCGTCATCAGTGACGTTACCAAGCGGTCGTTAAGATAGAGAATGTTTTGGATCATCTGTTGTTCTTGCGGTTCTATCGCACCGGACTCAGAGCCCTCGGTCATGACCGCAAAGATATCTTCTTCAGTGACCTGATCGTTATCATCACCATGCTGACGAAACAGCTTCAGCAGCGCATCAGTTGAGGCGCTCAGTAGCACCACAAACGGAGTGGTTAGGATCGCCAGCCAATGGATTGGATAGGCAACAATCACAGCAATACGTTCGGCGTTGCGTTGGGCAAAGCGCTTGGGTACTAGCTCACCGACCACAATTGCAAAGTAAGTGATGATCACCACCACACTTGCTGTCGCGACAATAGAGGCGAGATCAGCTTCGAAACCTTGTTGGATTAGCCATTGTGCCAATGGGCCAGATAATGTCGCTTCACCGAAAATACCACTAAGGATACCAATCGCGGTGATGCCTATTTGGATAGTAGATAAAAAGCGTGTTGGGTTGTTTTTTAGCTCAAGAGCAAGCCTTGCGGAAGATTGGGTTTCTGCGAGCTTTTTAAGACGGCTCGATTTTGCAGCGACAAGCGCAAGTTCTGACATGGCAAAAATGCCGTTTAGGGTGATAAGCCCCACCAGTATGAAAATGTCCATTAATTGGTCCAGTTATAAACACCTTGAAAGCATAGCTATAGCTCTGGGGAAAAGATATCGATTATTTAACCCCTACGCTCAATTATTTTTAAGGTGGCGATTAGCAATTGTTATCCAATCAACAGCGCCGATATTGATCTGTTCGTTAGCGGTGTGAGCGAAATAATCCAACAAGAAATCAAGGCTCGAACAGGTATAGAGAGATGCTCGCGATTAAGCCGAAATTGGGTGCCGATTTTAGTTTAGAGCTTGGCGCGCAAGTACATAAAAAAGAGACGACTTGGTAAGTGAAACTAAGTTGAAGAGTGAGCTTGATTAATCTGCCAAGCTCACTCGTAAGCAGATTAGCCTAACTAAACGACATGATAACCGAGCTGTTTCAGCGTGTTGGCGAAGGTGTCCTGAGTATTTGGTTCACCATGAATCAAATGCACCGCTTTGGGCTTAGATTCAATACCCTGAACAAAGCGAAGTAAATCGTCTTTGTCTGCATGGGCAGAGTAGCCAGACATGGTATGAATCTGCGCATTTACTTCGACTTCTTGTTGATCAATCTCTACCGCCATTGCGCCAGACTGAATTGCTCTTCCAAGCGTTCCTTCCGCTTGATATCCCGCAAGCAAGACATCAGTGCGTTCATCAGGTAACAGCGCTTTAAGATAGTCCATGATTCGGCCACCTTGGCACATACCAGATGCGGCAACCACGATCGCTGCTTCTCTTGTGGATTGCAGTCGATTAACCAGCCTTTGGTGTGTGCGGTAATCTTCTACTGTAATGCATTGCTCAAAGGCTAGCGGGTGGCGGTGCATTTTAAGGCGCTGTTTGGCTTCTTGTCCCCAAAGCTGTTTGAAGCGCCGATAAGAACGGGTCACACGCTGTGCCATCGGCGAGTCCAAAATGATCGGAATCGAAATATCGATTTGGTGCTCATGAATCAGCTGTTCAATGTCAAATAGTAGCTCTTGAGTTCGTCCGACGCTAAAGGCGGGAATTAATATTGTGCCGCCATCTTCAAGTGAGCGATCAATGATTGCCTTAAGTCGCTCAGAGCGAGTCGCAATATCATCATGTGGTTTGTCACCATAGGTGGTTTCAATCAGCAGGTAATCCGCTCGCTCAGGCGGTAATGGATCAGGTAATAGAGGCGTGTTACTCGGACCTAAATCGCCAGAAAAAAACACCACCTCTTGATTGGCTAATCGCACTTCAATATAGGCAGAACCGAGTATGTGCCCAGCAGGCTGGAAACGGATCGCCATTGAATCTGGTAATACGGGCTCTAGCTCAATCCACTGATTATATGGCTGCGGCTTAAGCAACTTACGGAGCCTATTGAGTACCCGTTGAGCTTGCTTTGGCTTTAACCCGAGTTGAAGCTTCAAGCTGTCTTCGAGCATTAACGGAATTAGCTCAGCAGTGGCTTCACTGCAATAGATAGGCTGATTAAATCCGGTTGCGAGTAACCAAGGCAAACGCCCGATATGGTCAATATGCGCGTGGGTAATGATTAAGGCGTTGAGGTGTGAGGTAGTAAATTCAACCTCAAGTGGGCGAGCATCGGCACCTTGAAACAATCCGCAGTCGATAAGAATCGCTTGCTGTTCATCTCTTAACTCATGGCAAGAGCCGGTGATGGTGTGCTTACCACCATGATGAATGATTTCCATGTAACCCCCTCGCAAAACTTCGCTACGACAGTGCCGACAAAGCTATTTTACGACAAGTTGCTGAACGAGAAATGCGAGGGCTTAGCAGTTTTCAAAGTAATTTATCGACTTCTCAGTAGGTTATCTGCGAGTGATTCGCTATTGCTTTCCTACTGAGGCGCTTGTGTTGGCTGCTTTTGCGCTTCAAGTTGTGCGACTTCTGCATCAAGCTCAGCAATCTTTTGTGCCATTAATTGATGACAATGATTGGCCAAGGCGCGCGCATCATTGATGGTATAGCCCGTGACATCAATTGGCTCAAGCATTTCAGTAATCACCACGCCATTGTTACGGCGATTTAAGTTGATCTTATTGTGGGTGGTACTGACCACCATTGGCGTAATTGGCACGCCCGCTTCAATCGCCATACGAAAAGCGCCCGTCTTAAATGGCAATAGCCCACGCCCTTTACTGCGCGTTCCTTCAGGATAAGCCCAAACTGATAGATCTCGCTGGTGGATTGCTTCGGCGACTTGTTTAATCGTATCGCGCGCTTTGGACTTATCTTGGCGATCAATCAAGATGTTGCCGGTAATCCAATACAGTTGGCCGAAAAACGGTACCCAAATCAGCTCTTTTTTACCCAATGAAACCGTGCGCGGTCGTAACATTCCCGGTGAGGTGACAAAGTCATAGACGCTCTGATGGTTAGAGATATACACGCTATTGTTTGGCGTCGGCGCATGCTCCAATCCACGCTGGATAAGTTCAATACCGACCAGTTTATGCAGTTGATTAAACCAGCGACAAAAGAAGTAAACGTGCTTTGGATTTCTTGGGCTAAACAGGCAGTACAGCAAAGCAAATAGGGTGGTAAACACCACAAAGATCCCAGCCAAGATAAGACGAATAATAGTCAGCACAACACACTCCTCGATTAAACCTATCGGTGAATTTAGAGTTTTAGGTCTAGTTAACTAAATTGCAACATTTTTGGCGGGAGGTTTAGTTAGACGATGAAAAGGTGTGAAGTGGGATCGAAAAATATCCAGATACTGTATTTAACTTATTATTTTAAAAAGAAAAAAAGTGAACACTTGTTCGCTGAGTCGAAGCTGAGGGGGGAGTTTGCTAGTGATTAAAAAGCAAAAAGCCCAGCGTGAACTGGGCTTAGAATGATTACAGCTTAGATTGAGCTCGATTCAATCGGTCATGGACCGCAAACCACTCTTCGCTCACTGGTGGGCGTTCGACCCATATCTCATCACAGCCCCATTTATCGGCTTCATCAAGCGCGCGGTAAAGGTCATGTGAGTACTGCGCGACATCTTGTGGCATTAGCTTAGATTTAAAGCCTAGTGATGCTTCAATTGCTGAATAGTGTAGACAAGCGATGTTGTTGCCGTTTGCTGACTTAATATCGCTCAGATCAACCAAGCGCACTTTAGTGTTCGGTTGATAGTGGCTCGTGACATTGCCCGGTACTGCAACCGCGTGAGCTTTAGGTGCAAGAACTTCTTCAGCTAAGGTTTCTGATAGTTGTGTCGCCGTCACTGGGCCTGTGCGAAGAACTCGAAATGGCTTTTGAGTCAGGTCGATAATGGTCGACTCTAGGCCGTGAACGCAATCGCCGCCATCAAGTACCGCAGCAATCTTGCCACCTAGCGAGTTCATCACATGCTCGGCGGACGTTGGGCTCAGCTTCTTGTATGGGTTCGCCGATGGAGCTGCTACCGCCATACCTGAAGATAGTAGTGATGCAAACACATCGTGCGCTGGCATGCGAATACCAATCGTCTCTAAACCACCGGTTACCACTGGCGTTGCTTGCTCTGCTTTGTTGAGTAGTAACGTAACAGGGCCCGGCCAGTAAGCATTAGCGATAGTATAAGCTTCTTGAGGAATATCCGTTGCCCAGTCAGTTAATTGCTCCACACTGCCGATGTGAACGATAAGCGGGTGGTTTGCTGGGCGGCCTTTGGCTGCGAAGATCTTTTTCACTGCTTCAGGGTTTGAAGCATCGGCAGCAAGGCCATAAACGGTCTCGGTCGGAATCGCAACAAGTTCGCCAGAAGCGAGAATCTTTTTGGCTTGTTCAATATCTTTACTATTGCTTGTTGCAAGGTGTTGCGTCTTCAATGTCTTTTCCTCAAAGAACCGATGGATAAAAATCTGAGCCGGCTATTTTAACCATGTTTCACAAAGTTTCGATGTTTAATTGAACATGAATTGTATCGATTGATAATATTTCGCTATATAACGACTACTTTCAACTGTTTAGCGGCTAAGAAAGTTTCTCTACGTGTGAAAGCTTGCTAACCGATACGCTGAACCGAGCCAAAAGGGACAAGAGATTGAAGCAGACTTACGATTATATTGTTGTTGGCGGCGGGATTGTTGGCGTGTCGACGGCTTGGCAGTTACAGCAACGTCATCCACATAGCTCTATTTTGCTGCTTGAGAAAGAGCAGCACTTGTCGTCTCATCAAACAGGGCATAACAGTGGCGTGATTCACGCTGGGGTGTATTACGCCCCCGGCAGTTTAAAAGCTGAGTTTTGTAAAGCGGGCGTCGCGGCGACCACCGAGTTTTGCCGCAAGCATTCTATTGCGGTTGAGAATTGCGGTAAGCTATTAGTTGCAACCACATCCCAAGAAGTCGAGCGTATGAATGCACTATTCAAACGTTGCCAAGACAACCAAATCGACGTTGAACTAATTGATCAGCAAGAGCTAAAGCGCAGAGAACCGAACATCACCGGACTCGGCGCGATTGCGGTCTCTGCAACCAGTATTGTCGACTATCGTAAAGTAACTCAAGCCATGGCGCAGGAGTTCCAACAAGCGGGTGGCGAGATACAGCTAAGTAGCGAAGTGATTGGTATTGATGAACATGCAGACCGCGTCGAGGTTAAGGTTCAAAGCCAATCGCAATCCACCATTTTAAGCGGGCGTTTCTTAGTGTCATGTTCTGGGTTAATGGCTGACCGAATCACTAAAATGATGGGGCTTGAGACTGATTTTCAAATCATTCCTTATCGCGGTGAATACTTCCAACTGCCAGCAAAGCATAACCAAGTGGTGAAACACCTTATCTACCCAATTCCTGATCCAGACTTGCCGTTCTTAGGTGTCCATTTAACTCGTATGATTGATGGTAGCGTCACCGTTGGGCCGAACGCAATACAAGGTTTCAAGCGAGAAGGGTATGGGCGATTTAACTTTGATATCAAAGATACTCTAGAGATGCTGAGCTTTACCGGCTTTTGGAAGGTGACCGCCAAGCATTTTAAAACCGGGCTGGTGGAGTTTAAAAACTCGTGGTCGAAAGCGGGCTATCTAAAGTTGGTTAACAAATATTGCCCACAGATAGAGGTTGAAGATTTGCAGCCATATCCCGCAGGTATAAGGGCGCAAGCCGTGCTTAAAGATGGCAGTTTAGTGCATGACTTTTTGTTTGCTGAAAGCCCGCGCTCTTTGCATGTCTGTAATGCACCCTCGCCAGCGGCAACTTCTGCTATCCCGATCGGTGGTTATATTTGCGATAAGATTGCAGACAAGCAAAATCTATAGCTGAGGTTTTAGCTCAACCACATTCCCTTCAGGGTCTTCAATATAGATAGAGCGGCCAAAGCCTTGCGCGCCGTATCGCTCGACAAAGTCATTGGTAGTAATACGGTGTGACTCAAGGTAGTTACGTAGCTGTTGCTCATCAAACTCGCTTGTTTGCAGGCAGAAATGATCAATGTTGCGCCCGTTTTGTGTGGGCGCTTTCCCTCCCAGCTGTCCTAATTCGCTATCAACCGTCACAATATCGATCAATGCATTACCTGCTCTTAGTTGAGTTAGGCCAAGTTCGGGTAGCTCTCTTTCTATTGGGCAAGCAAGAATGTCTTGATAAAAGGCGAGCATTTTCTTTAAGTTAGAGGTTCTAAGTACAATATGGTCAATCGCAAGTATGCGAATGGGATTTGATGCAGTCATAACTAGCCTTAGTCGTTTGGTTGTTTTAACTATACGAAAAAATGGCTCGGCTCGATTGGCTATCTGAATAAACGATGGAGACAAGATGCGATATCTTGGGATTGATGGTTGCAAAGCAGGGTGGGTTGTTTGGCTGCTCAACGGTGGTTCGCCATCTTTTCAAATAGTGACTTCCTTAAGTGACATAGCGGATGTACTTACCCAGAGCAGAGCCTTGATCGACATTCCGATTGGCTTTAGTGATAGTGCGCAGCCAGATAGGTTATGCGATAAAGCCGCAAGAAAGTTCTTAGCGCCTAAGCGAGGTTCTTCGGTATTTCCTGTTCCTTGCCAAGAGGCCGCCTATGCGGAGACTTATCAGCAAGCATGCCAAATCAATATGGAACAATTGGGTAAAAAGCTTTCTAAACAAACCTGGTATATCTTGCCGAAAGTACGCGAAGTCGACGCGCTATTAAGGCAATACCCTAAAGTTATGCTTCGAGAATCTCACCCTGAAGTCGTCTTCAAAGCTCTCAATAAACAGCCGCTATCTCACAGCAAAAAGACGATTGAGGGTAGGGAAGAGCGCCTTGCTATTTTGAGTCACTATTGCCCAGAGTGGGTTTCGGTACTGACTGCCTCTATAGTGCAAACCAAACGTAGTATGGCTCAACCCGATGATATGATTGATGCCTTTGCATTGATGCTTATTGCTTCAAAGTGGCCGCAATTGTCGACGCTGCCTGAAACAGAAGAGTCGTTGGATAATGAAATTGTGTATTGGCAAGCGAATTAAATGAAACAGAGAATAATGACGATAAAAACAGTGGTTACAGCTTTACTGCTACTATTCAGCGCAGCAGCGAGCGCAAACGTTGCACCTATTTCAGAGTGGCAATGCGGTATGATGAAAAAGACCGGAGTTTTGCCAAGCAGCGCACCGATTGGGTGCGAACGGTTAAACAAAGTCGATTTTGAGTTTGTGAATTTTGCCGGTGAAACCAAGTCAGGAAGTGTGATTGTCTTGGATATCGTGGCACCTTCTGTCGAGCAAGTCTTTAAGGCATTGAAGCAGCGTAAATTTCCGCTCCACTCTGCGCGATTAATGCGTGAGTTTAAAGGCGATGATAATGCCTCGATGGACGCCAACAACAGCAGCGCTTTTAATGCTCGGGCGATAACAGGCGGTAGTAGTTGGTCTAAGCATGCTTACGGTGTCGCGATTGATATTAACCCAGTGCAAAACCCATTTTTAGAGTTTGGTGATAACGGCACTATCAAAGTGAAGCCGACTCAATCTGCGACCAAGTACATCAACCGAACTCAGTTTCGTGCTCGCTCTGAGCTAAGCCGAACAGGTATGGCGGAAGAGGTAGTCGATCTATTTGCCCATCACGGCTTTCTGATTTGGGGCGGGGATTGGAACACACCTATCGATACTCAGCACTTTGAAGTTGGCTCAAGGAAGTTCGTTAATCAATTAGTCTCCAAACCTAAGCCAGAAGCGACACAACTGTTTAACCGTTACATCAGTTCCTACCGAACGTGCTATCAGCAAAACAAAGCGCTAGGTGCTGAGAAAGCTAGGGCTATGTGTGCTTATAAGATGGTGAGGGCGTTTTAGGTTAGTACCAATATTTAGTACAACGGATGGATTTCATTGGTGATAGCGGTAGATCAGAAAACAATACATTCTGTGTATACACTTTCCCCTAAGATGGGCTTCGGAACTCAGCCATAAAAAAAGCACCACTACTGAGCAATACAAAAAGATTAGGCTTCATATAACTAAATTTTGTTAATGATTTTTTGAGTATTCTCAAAAATAGAGTCTGCGATATGCGTAGGAAAGTCTTCAGGCAGTGCAGCACTTACTTGTAGCATAGCCTTGGGTAAGGCATCTTTCATATCATCAATTATCTCTTGCATCGTGTCTTGACTAAAGTTTACCGCTTTAGCTGTATCCAAAAAGTGACGAGGCAGGATTTTACTGATTTCATACTTCTTGCCCTTGGTTGCTTTTAACCCCATCGCCAGCTTTAACTTTCTGATATTGAGCCCTTTTCCTCCCAGTAGTGGGTAGGCTGACAAAATATCGTAGAATGGAGTGAGTCTGTAGCTTCCGCCTTTATCAATATAGATAGAGAAGTTCTTAGCGTGTCCATCCGTCGCTCCAATGAGCCATTGAAATACTTGGAACCTCATGAAGTTATATCGATCTTCTAGAGCATTACTTGAACCCATTAACAACTCCATGATCTGAACTATGTCAGGGCCACCTTGAGATTCGTATTTAATGGATGATGGCATACCAAATACCTGACAAAAATCTTCTTGTGGCAAGCGTAGCAGGCCTACTTTGCCTTTTGTCGAGCGTCTATCAAAGCGTTCTACTGCTAAAGCTTTAATACTGTCTGTTTTGATTATATTGACGTTGGGAACGGCCAATCCCAGTGCTCTAGCTAGCTCAATACAAAGGTACTCGTTTTCTACGCTATCTTTGAGATCTAGGGTCGCGTTAGCTTGTTGTATTTTGCCTATTGGCAGTTTGATGATGTGAGTGGTGGGTGTGTTTCCTTTCGGTATACACCATTGCTCATCTAGGAATAGGAGAGCCGTTTTCTCTTGAGCACCTGCAACGGAGATTCTAAAGTCTTCTTCTTCTTCGAGCATCCCGAGCGGAATATTAGATTTGTATGCAGAAAGAACCGTTTCTAGTTTTTTGTCATCTAGGACTTCGTAGTTAAGTGGTTCTTTTTTATAAGGGAGTTCAGGAGGAAGTAAAGTAATCGCGCCAACACTGTCTTTTCCAATTTCTTTCAGGAGATCAAATGGTTGTTTGGATGACGCCTTGTACCTTGCAACGATTCTATCTCTGACTTGAGGGTTGTCTGGCAAGAGATTGTCAAAATAGTTTATAACCGCATCGGAAGTGATAGTTGGTAACTGAAGTTTCAAAGACAGTGATAATGGTCGAGTCACCGCATTGGTTATCCAGTATTTATCATATTGAAAAGTGTGAGCACCATTTTTATGTTTCTCTAAAGTGCCAACAAGTTCACCATTCATGTATGCGATTAATTTCTGCATTACCAACTCTCATCATCATTTTCATTTAACGAAGTTGCCTGTGCTTTTTCTTGGATATACATTGTTAGATTCATTGCTTGGGCAAGCTTAAAGAAGGTAGAAAGCGTTGTTTTGTTTGGGTTGTTCTCGAAGTTCGAGATCGTCGCTTGCTTTATACCGACTTTCTTTGCTAGTTCTGATTGTGTCCATCCATTCTTTTGACGTATTAGTAGCATCATGTCTGCTAATTGTTTTGGACTATATATCATCTGTTCTAGCTCTCTGTAGAGTTGAGGTACACCTTCAATATGTTTAATTATCCCTCAGTAAGGATAAATTAAAGTATATCCCCACAAGAGGATAAAGTCTATTTTATCCTCTTGTTGGGGTAAGGGATGCCTTATCCCTTGGTGGGGATACAAAGGAAGCGATAGGGCTTGTCTTTTGCTCAACAGCTTTAGTGTTTCAGAGTCGCGAAAAGCTTGGCGTGACAAATACAAAAAGGGCCAACTCTTTCAAGTTGGCCCTTTCCAAACGTTTGGTGGGCTGGCGGGAGTTGAATGGTTGTCTCATTTGTATAGGATTCAATGATTTAAAACAGTTGTTTGAATTTAGTGTTACATTGAATGTTACATGAAAATCCTACTTCAAAAGGAACTGAACCCCCGTCCGCTTATATAAATAACCGTTAAGATCCTGGTTTTCATATAGCTAAATCTTCTTAATTATTTTTTGACTATTCTCAAAAATAGAGTCTGCGATATGCTTAGGAAAGTCCTCAGGCAGTGTTTCACTTACTTGTAACATTGCCTTAGGTAAGGCATCTTTCATTTCATCGATTATCTCTTGCATCGTGTCTTGACTAAAGTTTACAGCTTTAGCAGTATCCAAAAAGTGACGAGGCAGGATTTTACTGATTTCATACTTTTTGCCCTTTGTTGCTTTCAACCCCATCGCCAGTTTTAGCTTTCTGATATTGAGCCCTTTTCCTCCCAGTAATGGGTAGGCTGACAAAATATCGTAGAATGGAGTGAGTCTGTAGCTTCCTCCTTTATCAATATAGATAGAAAAGTTTTTAGCATGTCCATCTGTAGCGCCAATGAGCCATTGAAATACTTGGAACCTCATGAAGTTATATCGATCTTCTAGAGCCTTACTTGAACCCATTAACAACTCCATGATCTGAGCTATATCAGGGCCTCCTTGAGATTCGTATTTAATGGATGATGGCATACCAAATACTTGGCAGATATCTTCCTGAGGTAAGCGTAGCAAGCCTGCTCTGTCTTTTGTCCAGCGTCTATCAAAGCGTTCTACAGCTAAAGCTTTAATGTTGTCTGTTTTGATTATATTGACATTGGGAACTGCGAATCCCATAGCTCTAGCTAGCTCGATACAAAAGTACTCGTTTTCTACGCTATCTTTGAGATCTAGTGTTGCGTTAGCTTGTTGTATTTCGCCTATTGGCAGTTTGATGATGTGAGTGGTGGGTGTGTTTCCTTTAGGTATACACCATTGCCTATCAACGAATAGGAGAGCCGTTTTCTCTTGGGCACCTGCTACTGATATTCTAAAGTCTTCTTCTTCTTCGAGCATCCCGAGCGGAATATCAGACTTGTATGCAGAAAGAACAGTTTCTAGTTTTTTGTCATCTAGGGCTTCGTAGCTAAGTGGTTCTTTTTTATAAGGGAGTTCTGGAGGAAGTAAAGCAATCGCTCCAACACTGTCCTTTCCTATTTCTTTTAAGAGATCAAATGGTTGCTTGGATGAGGCTTTGTATCTTGAAACGATCCTATCTCTGACTTGAGGGCTGTCTGGTAATAAATTGTCAAAATAGTTTATTACGGCATCGGAAGTGATAGTTGGTAACTGAAGTTTCAAAGACAACGATAGTGGTCGAGTCACCGTATTAGTTACCCAGTTCTCATCGTATTGGAAAGTGTGAGCACCATTCTTATGCTTCTCTAAAGTGCCAACAAGTTCACCATTCATGTATGCGATTAGCTTCTGCATTACCAACTCTCATCATCATTTTCATCTAACGAAGTTACCTGTGCTTTTTCTTGGATACTCAATGTTAGATCCATTGCCTGAAGAAGCTTAAAGAAGGTAGAAAGCGTTGTTTTGTTTGGGTTGTTCTCGAAATTCGAGATCGTCGCTTGCTTTATGCCGACTTTCTTTGCTAGTTCTGATTGTGTCCAACCATTCTTTTGGCGTATCAGTAGCATCATGTCTGCTAATTGTTTTGGACTATATATCATTTGTTCTTGTCTTCAATAGGTTAAGGATGCATTTCGAAGATATCTCATTATACCCATTAAAGGATAACTGTATAGCTATCCGTTAGTGGGTATAAATTGTAGCGTATCCTTACAAGAGGATAAAGCACTCTGCATCCCCACTGGGGGATATTTTGTAGCTTATCCCTTAGTGGGGTTAAGGTGCTCTAGCTTTACAAAGAATTAATCTCACTAGCATACAAATGGCTATGGCATTTAGGGCAGATTGGTTGCCCAGGAAATGTGCCTTGTCACTGACACTTACACATGATGCATTCAAATGTTGCTATCTTTTTCGGCATTGGGCAGGAGGTATAGTCGATGTATTTCTTGGCGCAAGCCAAGGGGTATTGTGTTGATGGGAAATCTATTTCCATGTTTTGCATGAGTAGGTTTGGAGTGACGTTGAGGTTTATAGTTAGCGATACTCGAATTTAAACGCCCATATGCTTCCTATTCCATCGACGCCTTTCGTAGATGGAATCCCCAATTCTTAGAGTTATTATGCTGAGGGGCGCTATTCACTATGTTTCTAAAGGTGATTGTGCTTAAATGTCTCTATGAAATTACTTTAATATTTACTGAAAGGACGAGATATGGTGGACATAGAAAATGTATTCGGTGATTTCTATCAAAATGTAAAGGATCGTCGCCAAAATGTTGTCAAGGCAAATTCCATTTCAATCGAATCATCGGATTCTTCACTGGTTCACGAATCTCTCCAAACACTCCCAAGCGGCCCCCAAGAAGAGTACTTACTGCAAACTCAAATACGACCTTTATTCGGTAAAGAAGGGGTTAATAACTTTCCCATCGGCACACACCCTGACTTTGTTGCTCTTGAAGGAACATCTGAAACTCAACATCACTATATGTGTACAATGTTTGTGGACATAAAGGGATCTACACGCTTGTCGCTGCTTTACGATTTGGATTCTGTATTCATCTTCAAAAATGCTGTTATTCAAACTTGTATAGAGGTCGTTAGATCTTTCGATGGGCATGTTCATAGACTTATGGGAGATGCCGTGATGGCTTTTTTTGGTGGTAGCACTAAGGGTAAGGAAGATGCTATTGCCGATGCGATCAATTGTAGTATTACTTTGAGGGCGATTTTGGAAGAAAGTATAAAGCCTTGGATGACAAAACAAGGCTTGGAGTCTAAAGACTTCGGTTTCCGAGTTGGTTGTGACTTTGGCAATGACGAGGAGGTTTTGTGGGGAAGTTTCGGATATCGAAGTGTAGGTGAAGTGTCTGCTACTGGGTTACCAGTTGATATGGCTTCAAAGTTACAGAGTTTGGCAGGTAAAAACCAGACTATGTTGGGACAAGGTCTGCTTGATTTTGTTTATTGGCCAGCAAAGTACTCAAACATTAAAGAACGAAAAAGAGGACAAGAAAAAGAATCTCTTCCTATAGTAGTTCCAAATATGAGCGACAATGGCGGTAACCTACTGAATTACAATATGAGACTTTTGGATTACTATAAGTGTATAGATTTCAGCGCATTACCGTTGGTTTTTCGAGAGAAAGTTGCAGGGAGCACTGTTAAGTACAACCCAGGTATTGAGTTTAGATGCTTTGTGACTAGCGGTAATCAAAGAGAAGAATATATTTCAGCGTCGTGCTATTTACAGCCAGGACTCGATCTTTTATTTGAAGTGAAAGCTACTACTAGGAGCCGACTAGCTTTTCCATTAAAAGTGGTGTTCAAGAAAACAAATCATGGCCCTAAAACTCCAGAAGATGAGAGGGATATCGAGCAAGATGGTGTAGTTAGATATCTACAAGCAAGGAAAACCAGTACCTACAACTCATCGATCGCTCCGTATTCCATTACCGAGCTAAATGAAGGTACAAGTTATAGGGGGTTACACACCATGAAATGTGAGGTCTTCGATAACAATCAAAGTTTAATCTTCAGGGACGTAATAGGTGTCATGATTAAGTGATAAGCTTAACTAAGAACGGCTTAGTGGAAGAAGGGAAAACCGTGAACGAAAAAGCATCAATCTTATTCGAATCACTACGAAGAACCGATAGCTACATAGTGGCAGCAGATCAGAAAGCCTCAATAACCCTCGCGGCAGGTGTGACCTTTTTAGGCATTTATACTTCAATATTTTATGGTCTGATAAGCGGTGATGATGTTGTTGTTCCAACCACATTGATCGTCTCTGTTGTTGGGGTTGTTATTATTAGTTGGGTTTATTGGTTTAATAAGCTTAAGGATGTGTTCGTACCTAGAGTCACTCCTTCGAAAGGAAAATCAATAGTGTCTTTTGCTTCAATGGTTGAGACTCACAACTCTCTGGACAATTTTATACATTATTATTCAACACTTAATAGTATGAGCCAGTCTTCTACGCTAACAGATCTAGAGAGAGACCTGTTAGAAAACCATTGGATTTGTGCAGAAATATGTTCTAAGAAAATGGGGGCATTTAAAAAGAGTCTATCGGCATTGTTGCTCTCATTGTCAGTGTCTTTATTGGGACTGGCTTTCGTTACGTTCTATGCAGATATAATTACATGACCAGCTTTCGTCAGTTTAGCTATCTCTAGAGCAAGCAAAGCTGACGAATTATTGTTATTAGGTGATCTTTTGGTGAAATTTTGCTAAGCCAACCTTTCCCTCAAAGAAGAGTCAATAGTCTGCCAGTTAGCCGATATTTCTTAGGTGCTCAAGCAAGTATTCCGTGTAGTACAAAGGCATAACAACATGTTTGGTTTCTGTTTCTGGAGACCCTTGAGTTTCCGTTAGCTTAATGGTTTTGTGGGGGCTGCATTTTTTAATGTAAGATTGTAGAGATTTCGCGCGAGTGCGTGTTCCACTTTTAACTTCGACTGGGATGATGCGATCTAGATCATCAGTAACTATAAACTCAATCTCTGCACGAGCATCATTCCAGGAGAAGCTTGGCTCAATACCTAATGCCACCATTTCTTGCTGGACATAGTTTTCCGCAACATAGCCCTTGTATTCACAGCCTTTTTGCTTTAGCTCACAATAGCTAATGCCTAGCATGTGGTTAAGTAACCCAACATCGAAGAGAAATAGCTTAATGGTGTTGTTTTTCTGATATGCGACCAACGGAGTTTTGGGACGTCCTTCAATCGGGTGATTTTTTAGAATCAGTTTGCCTTTTTTCAGCCAACATATGGCGCTTTCGTAATCTGTATAACGTGATTTTCGCTCATGTACTCCTTTGAACTTGAAGCGTTTTACCGAATTTTCATATACCGAAGAAAGTTGGATAGGGATGTTTCTAAAAACAGATCCTATTAACTGCGAATCAACTTTGCCAGAGTATTTTACGAAGTCACTCATGTAACCTTCGATTAAGTTCCAATGCACTTTAGATATTGCTTCAATACGTTCAATAATACTTAGTTCTGCGTTTTCGAACCACGACTTCACGGCTTCAGGCATACCGCCAACAAAGTAATAATCAGTAAGTAGCTCAAGTAACTTGGTATGGACTGCGGCAGAATTCAACTGTTGCTCGTAGGCTTTTTGAAGAGCTTTCTGTTCAGAGGCCCATAAAAACTCTTTAAAAGTAAGTGGCCTTAATTCGTATTGCTCTACTTTGCCCACTGGAAATGACGTGAGTCGATCGATATTGGAGCCACATGCGGCAACGTAAGCTTCAGGGGTCTTCTCTGCAAAATATTTGAGAGCTGTCACAGCTCTCGGGCACTCGACAATTTCATCGAGGATGAGAAGATCTGTCGATAAATCAAAGATCTTACCAGTTAAAAGTTCGATATTAGTAATGATCTCATTGGGGTTTAGAGAATCAGCAAAAGCGTTTATATATTCAGGATTTTCTAGAAAATCGATTCTTAGAACATTTTCAAATGACTTTCCTAGAAGCTCTTCTACTAGGAACGTCTTTCCTGTTCGTCTAGCACCATCAATAAGTAAAGGCTTTCTAGTCTTCTTATTCTTCCACGCGAGTAGGTTGTCAAGTAATGCTCGTTTCATCTAGCCCCCCTTTCGAAAATGTGTCTTCAATACCCAGTTACACTATTATGCGCAATAAAAAGTGGCTTTTGTCATTTTTATGCGCACAAAAATGTAAACTAATCTACATTTATGCGATTTAATAGCTCACTTTGTGGTAGGGAGAAGGTAAGCTTAATAGGCTAAAATTTGTCTGGTATGTATCAAATTTGGACTCTTCAGTTAATAGGATGGGTATGGGGTACTGTAAAGTGGCATTGGTCATCACTAAGCAAATGAATATCAGAGAAGTGTTAGATCAACTCGCCAGAACAAAATTTAAAGCTAATTGTGCTGTTCAATTTGAATGGGATCAAAGTCAATTTTCTGTAGACAATGGGATGAACAATGTACGTGCAGTTATCGATGAAAAGAGGGAGCTTATTTTATTTTGTTGCCGCTATCCACATTACATAAACATAGTGGAAGAGCTGGTAAGCGAGTTTGCAGGTGAATTGGTATTATCGCTCGAGAATCCAAAATTTATTGAAATACTTCACGCTAGGCCTCTAGCGTGATTTCTTGAGCTCAGTAATTGGCAGGGCAGTGGCATCGATTTGCAGTGTGTCTCCCACGAGTGGGAGATTATCTTTTGGCGCTAGACCTCTAGCGTGACTTCTTGAGCTCATTCATTCTGTTAATTGGCGGGGCAGTGGCATCGATTTGCAGTGTCTCCCACGAATGGGAGATTATCTTTTGGCGCTAGACCTCTAGCGTGATTTCTTGAGCTCATTCATTCTGGTAATTGGCAGGGCAGTGGCATCGATTTGCCGTGTGTCTCCCACGAATGGGAGATTATCTTTTGGCGCTAGACCTCTAGCGTGACTTCTTGAGCTCATTCATTCTGTTAATTGGCAGGGCAGTGGCATCGATTTGCAGTGTCTCCCACGAATGGGAGATTATCTTTTGGCGCTAGACCTCTAGCGTGACTTCTTGAGCTCATTCATTCTGTTAATTGGCAGAGCAGTGGCATCGATTTGCAGTGTCTCCCACGAATGGGAGATTATCTTTTGACGCTAGACCTCTAGCGTGATTTCTTGAGCTCATTCATTCTGGCAATTGTAAGGGCAATACCATCAATTCGTAGTGTCTCCCACGAATGGGAGACTATATTTTGGCGCTCGACCTCTAGCGTGAGGTTTAAAAAGACCGAATGAATAGAAATATAAGAACAACATGGCCGTTCCAAACTATTTTGAGCTATTAACCTTCGCACTCCCTGAGTGCGAGTCGATAGCAATTTCGCACTCAAGGAGTACGGGGCATGGGCAACAAAAGTGCCATTGGTGGCAGTAACATTGTCATTGGTGACAGTTGAAGTGCCATTGGTGGCAGTGTTTCAAAAGACAAGATTTTGGGAGTTTTCTGAATGGGAGTGCTGAAAAACATTCACTCCTTACATTAGTTATATAAATTTATAATTGTTATAAAGGTTATAATAGTTATACCATATTTCTAATCAAAATTAAACACCAACACAAAACAAAATATCACAAAAAACCTTAGAAAAAGATTAATATACCAGATAATTTATATTTGTCAGTCCTAAATAACGATAATATTCCTATATCAAACTAGCGCACTATCTATATGCGCCATCCATACATGCGATCTAGCCTCCGCACTCTGTGTGTGCAAATATTAACCAACAAGTATTGCAAATAAAGAAAATATAGATCCAATCTCATCATATCCTTTAGTATCAAAAAACAACCGCTAAACGATAACAGTGGGACATCCCTAAAAAGGTATCATAAAAATACCTATTATTTATATGATACCAATGTTATAGTGATACTAGATTTTATGATACTGGAAGTGAAATGACTGGACGTATTTTTGCCTATTGTCGAGTTTCAACGACAGAGCAAACCACAGAGAACCAAATTTTGGCGATTCGGAATGCAGGTTATGACGTTATCGATTCTCGAGTTATTAGTGAGACGATCTCGGGGAGCACTAAAGCAATAGATCGAAAACAGTTCTCTAATTTAGTCGAGTACAAGCTGGAAGAGGGCGATACACTCGTTGTGCTCAAGCTTGATAGGCTTGGTCGAGACAATATTGACGTACAGCAAACCATCAGTTTATTCGGTGAAAAAGGTATTCGTGTCGTTTGTCTTGACTTGCCTGTTGCTGATCTAAGCTCTTCGGAAGGGAAGCTAATGTTACAGATGTTCTCGGCATTTGCTGAATTCGAAAGAAATAGAATCAGAGAGCGTACTCAAGAAGGCTTGGTTAGAGCGAAGGCTGAAGGTAAAAAGCTAGGTAGGCCGAAAGCTATTAAAACTACCAAGCGAGTTCAAGACTGTAAAGTAGCGGGTATGTCTCAAAGTACTACAGCTTCACACCTTGGTATAGGAATCGCCACGGTCAAACGACACTGGAACCTGGCATCATAGCCAAGTGTACCATCGTCCCTTTCTCCAGCCGCTTATGCGGTTGAAGGAAACGAGTATGTATATGAGAGAGCTAATAGCTCCAATCTTCATAAGCAAGAGGAAGGCTGTTAAGCAGACTCCGACGTTCTCGCCAGTCAGGCATGTTCTTGTCCATAAGCGCCCTAAAACGTTCGTTATGGTGTCGCTCAAGCAAGTGCACTAATTCATGCACCAATATATATTCAAGGCATTCTGGTGGTTTTTTAGCTAGTTCTAGATTTAACCAAAGACGCTTCGCCTGAATATTACAGCTCCCCCATTTAGTCTTCATCTTTTTGATTCCGATACTATTTGAGGTAACACCTAGCCTATCTTCCCAATATGGTAACAACTTAGATAGTGACTCCTGCATGTGCCGCCTGTATAAGGCATTGAGTAATTTGAGACGATTATCAACCGAAGTTTTCTTTGATACTGCAAGTTCTAGCTTAGAGTTACCTCGAATAGTAACTCTATGCTTTCCAGACGTTTCCACCACATCCAAACGATAGCGCTTGCCCCATAGATAGTGACTCTCACCACTCACCATCTCTCTACTAGATTGTCTTGGCTGTGCAGCAAAGTCAGCTTGTTGTTGCTTAATCCAAGACAGCTTGTTAATGATTGCTAGTCTAATTGCTTGCTCATTAGTGTTATGAGGGACAGAGAGACGTACTCTTCCGTTTGGCGGCAGAACACTGAGATGCAAGTTTTTAATACTCTTTCGATTTAACTGAACCGAAATACCCGCTATCTCGACCACTTCACTAAGTTCCGATGACATTAGTGGTATTCCTTCTGAGCTTTGATAAGCTCCATAACAAACTCAATATCCAAATCGTACTCTTTGGTTTCTCGACGAACAGCATTAGCCACCTCACGTTCCTTAAACTTGTCGCCGACCCAATCAGCTTTCTTGGTGTATCGAACAACCATATCAATTTTAGCTGTAAGTACTTCGTCATTACCTAAGTTGTCATAAAGCGATTGTTTTGCAGCAGAGTCTATAGAGTCAGGGTAGCTTTTTTTGCGTTCACCGCCTGGGTTCACGACTTTCTTGGCAAGTTCACGAATGCTCTCCAAATACTCTTGGTAGCTGATCGCCTTAGCTCTACGTTGCTGAATAATTTCGTCTAAAAGGTGGGACATCTGATCGTAGTATTTTGGGTTGATAGGATTTTCATCAACAATCGTTTTGCGAACGTTATTCTCAATAGCTTCCGCCATTGCATCTTCGTTATCCCTCAGGTCTTTTGGTAATGAATCCAAACCATCAGCACCTTTCTTCACGACCAAATCAATAAGCCCAAGCTCTTCAAAGTCCATTAACACTTCACTATCGTCAGCGCGGATGTACATATCCAGAAGGTGTCTCATTGCTGGCTCAAAGCGTTTCATTTCTAGGAGATCACCGCTAGCCAATTTGATTTCATCACGAACTTTTTCAAAGTAAATGACTTCTTTCTTTATTTGCTCTGCTTCAGAGTAAGTATAACCAGCTTCTTCCATCTCATTGGCAAGGTTGGCATAAGCTCTAAGAAGCTTGGCTACTATTTGATATAGTGCCAAACGTAACGCTTCTTTTTCTGATCTTTCATCTGCATCAGTCGGTTCAACACCAGACTCCCCACAGAAATAGTGAATGAAGTCTTTAGTATCACGTGGTGCTTTCACTGGTTCACAAAGAGCCCTAACGGCTTCTAACGCGTTATCGAGGTCTTCTCGTGCTTGCACGAGGCGGTCTTTCAGAAGACCTGCTACATCTTCTTTGTCATATCCATCAAATGCTTCAGCCGTATAATCCTTGATGGCTTTATCTAGTGATCTGAACAAATCTTTATAGTCGATGATATAACCGTATTCTTTGTCTTCTCCGTCAAGTCGGTTTACGCGGCAGATAGCTTGGAACAAGTTATGATCAGCCATGCTTTTATCTATATACAAATAAGTCGCAGAGGGCGCATCAAATCCCGTCAATAGCTTATCAACCACGATCAACAAGCGCATTTGTCCAGGTTCTTCAACAAATCGTTCTTTTACTGCAATCTCAAACTCTTCAACTCGCTTCGCTGCATCATCTTCACTCTGTTCAAAATAGTCTGCGAGCATCTTTCTGTAAGTATCATACTTGAAGAGTTTTTCGGTGAGACCTTCACCTGATTCCTCTCCTTTAATGGAGCTAGCAGCGGGCTGATAGCTAGTTACTATTGCACACTTACCAGCCAAATCAGTCTTACTAAATAGGTCGTAAACCACGCAAGCTTGATGGACGCTAGAGCACACTAACATGGCATTTCCTCGGCCATCCATCAGTCTTGGCTTAAGCTCCATATCCATCAAGATGTCGCTAACAATTTTCTCAAGACGTGACTTACTTGAGAGTACTTTCTGCATGGTTCCCCATTTCTGTTTGAGCTGCATCTTAGCAAGATTAGAAATGCCTTTTGTCTTCGCTTCAAACCACTGATCGACTTTCCTCTCTGAAGTAAGGTGCTGGTCAATATCTCTCGCTTCATAGCGGAGATCCAAAACGACACCGTCGCTTACTGCTTCGTCAAACTTATAAGTGTGGATATAAGGGCCAAATACCTCTAAAGACTTCTTCTTGTCTTTTTTCATTAAAGGTGTGCCAGTGAAGCCAATAAACATCGCTTCAGGCAAGATTGTCTTCATTGCAGCATGTAGCTTTCCTGATTGTGTGCGATGGCACTCATCAACAAAAACAAACAGTTTTCCTTTAGGTGTGAAATTCGATGGTAGGGACTTTGTCAGTGCATCAATATAATCTGTCGTTGCCGCCTCATCATCTTCTTCTTTGAGATCCTCACCATTACGACCAAATTT
Source organism: Vibrio sp. 2433-A1 (assembly GCF_056726085.1). Classification (NCBI taxonomy): domain Bacteria; kingdom Pseudomonadati; phylum Pseudomonadota; class Gammaproteobacteria; order Vibrionales; family Vibrionaceae; genus Vibrio; species Vibrio sp. 2433-A1. Next base: position 49,370 of record NZ_JBRESC010000007.1, on the reverse strand, counting down.
ATGTACCAATGAGCACATCAACCAAGGATTGGTGTTATCTAGCGTAGCGATTAAATCCTTCCCGCTTTTAGTGCGATATATCTCTTCGTCAACGCCAGAGAACACTTTTTCAATTTGTTCATCTAGTTCTGTACGGTCTGTAACAACAAGTACACGAGAGTCGGTAACGTTTTCGCGAATCCACTTCGCGAGCCAAACCATGGTGAGGCTTTTACCTGACCCTTGTGTGTGCCAAATAATGCCCCCCTGTTGAGACTTAACATGCTTCTTCGCATCTTGAATGCCAAAAAACTGATTGTGTCGACATGTTTTTTTTACTCCTGCATCAAATACAATGAAGTCATGAACAATCTGTAGGAAACGATTTTTATCGCATAACTGGGCTAGGTGCGTGTCTAAAACCGTCTCAGTATGGATATCAGAGTGTGGCAGCGCCTTATCGCTAGCGGCCTCTTTCCATTCTAGATAGTATTTTTCTGTTGTCTCAATCGTGCCGTAGCGAATGCCTTGAGTATCATTACCTGCCATTACTAGCTGCATGGTGGTAAAGAAATTTCGGATGAAGGATTTTTTCTGGTTATCAAGGTTTTGACGGATACCTTCACTAACAGAGACTGACGAACGCTTCAGCTCGATAACGCCAAGTGCAATACCATTAACATAAAGCACAATGTCAGGTCGCTTCTTATGCTCCCCCTTGATTGTAACTTCTTCTGCAATTGCAAAGTTATTGGCTTCTGGATTCTTCCAATCGATCAACCAGACTGTTTGGTTAAGCTCTCCAGCACCTTCTTTTTCTTTCACGCCATAACGAAGCAAACGATAGACTTCCTTATTAGCATCGAATAGCTTTTTACCCTCACCCAGAGCTGCGGCCATGTCGAGCTTTCTCAGAGTACGGGTGATTAAAGTTTCTGGCACACCTCTACTACTAAGCCACTCCGTGAGAATACCTTTTTCAACATTGCGGTTGTCTTCACGGTATTCCCAGTTACCAAGGTAATCATAATCTAACTGGTCTTTAAACAAACTCACGACACGATTCTGAGTTGCTCTTTCTTTTTGGCCTACGTTACTCATCTTTAAGTTCCTTAAACTCCGAGCAAAGCTCTAGAATCATATCTATAACTTCATCTAAACGATCCAATTCATCATTAATCAACTTTGATTCGTCGTAGGTGTATGATTTGAATCCATGCTTCTTCAAGATGGAGAGCAGCTTCTCTGAGTGTACAGAATTAGCTCCCGCATTAATCCAGACCTTGAAATGGCCATCATAAAAACCGACTTCAATAGAGTACAAGTTGTCGCCATACAACCATCCAGATAAGTTAAATGTCGCATACTCATCGCGGGACTTAACAGGAACATAACGAATATATTTAAAGGGTAAGAGCTCTTCTACTTCTTTATTTAATCGTAGTTCTATGACTTTTGAATACAGTTCGCTGTGATAATGGTTCCTCTGAGACTCACTAAGTAGGATGATTTCAGTGCCATCGTTGGAAATGAAGCCTTGTCGACACTTTTTAAACAAAATGGGGTATCGAATAAAGCATTTTTGCCAAAGCTCAATTGTTGGATTTTCCAAGGCATCACTACAGATTTTTTCAAGAGAAGTTTGAACATTTTCAGTATCAAAGTACGGGTCATCAAACACGGCTTTAACATATCGCTGCTTATCTTCACTCCTCGTTGATTTGACCGTGATTCTTAATAGGCGACGCCAGCTATGATCTCGAGGAATATTGTTTCGAGTATCGTTACTACTCAAAAGGTTGAACCTGTGCCCTGATTTTTCAGTAAAGTAGACTCCTTTACTAAGAACGGCCCTTTCCCATGCATAATTAATTGCAGAGGAATCAGTAGCCATCAGATCAAAAACAGCACATGCTGATAACTTATAGTGCCTAAACTTCTCTAGGTAACCTGAATCCAGCTCATCATCCCATGAACAATGGTTATTCTCTCGGTAAAACTCCAAGACTCCAGAGAAGTTGAATAGGAAGCCAATTTGTCCATTGAAGAACGTATTTTTTTCTGCCAGAAGAATTTCATCACGCCACTCAGCTGACTTCAGAAGTAGATACGCTTTAATCTTCTCCTCTAAAACCTGAGCTCCAACAAAGCCTGTAACTTCGATATCTTCTTGTAGGTGAAGAAGTATGGGGTCTTCTGCTTTCAAAAGGCGATCTAAGCCCAAAAGCGCCTTACAAAACTCATCTGACGTATTTATAATGGTGTTTTCTGTTAAGTTGTAAACAACTCGCATCCACTCTGCTAGCTCATCTAAATCAGAAGATTTTGCTAAGAAACTGTAGAATGCAAAAAATCGCAATTTATCATCATAGCTGGCAGTGTTCGTAATGACTTTTTTAAATGTATTACTTTCAGAGAAGTAATATGGTTCAGCCAGGTGTGGCTTGATCTGCCCATCAACTAAGCCATTACATGAAATTTTATCTAATACATTGATTAATCTGACTATGAGTTCTTGATTTATACAGTCGTACTCATCATATTCAGACAATGAAAGTGGCCACAATCTACCAGAGCTACCAAATAGCTTACTCCTTATCTCGGTTAGTTTTTCTGGCGTATCCTTTGCGTCTAAGACACTTTGGTAGGCAATGAGTAGACGGAAAAAATTCATTAGCTCATCATCAAAAGTATTGTCTTCAGATACAGCATTTCGATACGGCCAAAACAAATCCGCCCACGCCGTATCTATCTTGTGAATGAAGTACTCATAGCCATCTACACATGCCTCTTTGAAAGGTAATTTGTACTTTGGCCATGGAGACTCAAAAGATTGAATGGCTTGCTCTAACTTGGCTTTAAAGTTTTCGAATATTGTCAAAGGCTTACCACGGGCGTTCATCTTTATATAAAGCTCATCAGATAAACCAAATGAATGTAGATCCAAGAACTGAAAGGTGATGAAAGGAGCCTCAGTGTTAGTTAACCTCTCATATAGATCAACGTCTTCACCAACGAAGTGTGTTTGAATCGCATCTAACATACGTAAACAAGATTGAACTGTAGGGTCTTGTTTCCACGACAAGTAAAACCATTGGCTATCACATATTTGTGTACTTATCTTTCCATTTGGCTTGCCTAAACTATTGGAAGTTAGCGCATCAAAAAACTCAGTCGAACTAGGTCGGGTTTTGTATGTAAAGCGTGCTCTACCGTCTTCAGTAACAAAGCGCTTTGTGAAATCAGATTGGCGACTGCAATGAACAGCTAAAAACCAATGAAGCAGAAATAGCGTGGTTAAACGCTGTTGACCATCTAATACAGAAAATGCTTTTTCATCACCTTCATCGAAATTGCCATAGACAAAGTCCAAATCTAGAGGTGCTCTTTGTTCTGAGTCATCTACAGTAAGTGCACAATGAAGGGAACTAAGGAATTGAGCTCTAACCTCAAACTCTTCAGCACGCCCTTGTGCGTAGTCCCTCTGTAGAATGGGAATCTGAATCTTATCAACTACGTCAAACAGCTCAAAAAAAGTTAAACCTTTACCTCGTTCCATCAGTGAACCCCTCTACCACAGAAAAAGTCAAAGAGTATATCCACCATTGCTTGTTGATGATCTTGACTGTCTTTAGCTCCCCAAAACAGCATCTTATCTACCCGTTTGCTGTAATACTTTAAAAACACATTCTTCGTACATAGCGGTACAAATGTGGCCTGTTTATCGAGGGCAATAATTCTCGACCGCTTGATCGGGAAGACTGCATTTTTATAACTACGATTAGTTGAACTGTCTAAAAGAGTAAGGTTTCCGATAGAGTCATCAATATCCCCATCACCTGAATCAAAAACCTCAATGACTTGCTCATAGGTTATCGAGAACTGGTCAATATCAAACGAAGACGCATTTAATAACTCACTAGCATTATTTCGAATAAGTTGAATCTTACTTAGACGTTTTTCAGTTGCTTCTTCATCGACCACCCTGTCTTCAGAGATGTAATTAACCACATTTTGAAGCCAATCTAATTGTTTCTCTCTGCTGCTAGGCATTTCTGATGCTACAGAGCGAATATGTTCAATATCCCAACAATCTTGCTTAAACTTATCAAATTGAAATCTGGCATTAGTTACGGGGTTAGCCAATAAACTAGCTACATTGAACAGTAAAAGAAGTGAGCGTACTTTCCTTGCTCCTGAATCGTAACTAAGAGCATCAAGCTGATCTTGCAAAAATTCTTTTGAATTGTCGGAAAGCTCCTTCGTAATAAAGATTTGCTTAAAAGCCCATTCGATTAGTGCCTGCCTAAACTCAAATTTGGTTTTGCTTTCCTCGTTAAGGACAAACAGTTTCTCTAGCTCTACACCTTGAGAAACCAAGTAACCAACCAAATGGAACAATGCTCTATCATTGAACCACTCTTCCAGAGTCATATAGCACTGCTTAATTTTAAGCCACTCCTTAACTACGTCAGCTTTTCCTTCATTGGGGCTGAGCAAGCGGTTAAATTGGAGAAAGACTTTTAGTTTATCGCTATCTAATATTCCTTCACTATCTAGCTCTCGTGCAGCCAATTTAAGTACAAACTCAATGCGGTTAGTTTTTATGTTTTTGTTACTGAGAAAGAACCAAAATGCATCATCTTGTAGGCGTTTCTCTATCGCATCCCATTCTTGAGAAATATTAAGCTGCTGAAGGTGCTTAGCGACGCTGCCATCCTTATCAAAATGGTTTGATTTCAAGAACAGTGCTTTTACCAGTTCAGCATTGACTAAGGGGATCTTCCCCATGTTCAAACGAGTAAAAACGTCAGTTACATCATCACTATCACTGATCTGGTACCAGATAACCTTAACATTCTTTCCTGTCTCATCATCATTCAGGAGCGTTTGGATAAACTTGATTTGATACGCGCCATCCTGTCTCTTAAACCACTCATCTACAGCCCGTTTGGCTTCAACAATATGGTAGAAATCAATGTTTTCCTCACCACGACTTTCATCAATATTTTTTAGAAATTCAGCACTGTCTTCTCTAGTCTCATAACTAAGTTGATATCGAGATTTCCCTAGTAGGGCGAGAATATCTTTGAGATAAGTAAGAATGATAAAGATCGTCGTAAGCCTTTGTTGACCATCAACTAACTCCCAAGTGTCCCCACGCCTTTTTACTACAATTGGTTGTAAGCAGTAGAAGGCACTTTTGGGGCCTTCTTCTGCCTGTTGTTGGAACTCTTTGATATCATCGAGTAGTTCAGTAACTTGGCGATTTGTCCAACGATACCCCCGCTGGTAAGCGGGAATAAAAAACGACTCATCTAGAAGTTCACTAATTGGCTTTAACACCAAGTCATTCTCTACTGACATCCTGATTCCTTAGTCTTTATCAAGCGGCAAACGAGTTCGACCAGTAAGCAGCTCTTGCATCATGCCTTTTTTTATCTGGCGGGTTTTCTCTAAGCGTTGCTTAAGTTTTTGAACTTCCTCTTCCATATCAGATAGAATGGTAGCTATAGCTGTTTGCTCTTTTTTTGACGGTAGTATAATTAACATGTCAGCTATCATTTCGCGTCGAACAGAGTCAACCGAAGACTTTGCTGTCATTGACATGATTCTTTCGTAGAAGAATCGACTGAAATATATGTAAAAATAATAACCGTCTAATTTTTCATCAAAATTATACATTAGATAAACTCTTTGATGAAAATCGAACTTACCATTTATGTAATGAAATATTTTTCCTGTACCAACGCCATCACCAGCAGTGAGTACAGCCTCACCATCAAACGAATAAGTGTTAATTCGCTCAACGACTTGAGACCTTACATAAAACGGATAAGCACCACTGGACACTTTGTCCTGTGTATTCCTGTTCCCTGTGGTGATAGATACAACATGGTCGATTTTATCAACTTGCCAATCTTCTGGTATATCCCCAAGCTCACTTGATTTCATGCCTTTAGGCTGGCCTTTTTTCTCGCCATCTGTGTGCAAAGCGAACTCAGGCAAACGTTTCTTACCTGTAAGCAATTGCTGCATTGATGCTGTTTTTATTGCTTGCTTTTTGGCGATAAGTTTCTCTAACCCGTTAAGCAATGCATCTACATCATTCAAAGCTTGTGCTATCGAAGTCTGCTCTTCTAAGGGAGGGAGACCTACTGGATAGTCTCTCAAAGCAGGTAGATCAACACCCGTTTGTCCAGATGAGCGCTGTGAAAGAGTATCCATTAGTGAGAACAATTTTTCATTTCTAATAAAATGAAAAATGAACTCTCGATCTACAGTTTTAATTGGAATCACTTTGATGAGAGCTACATTGTAAGCCCCTTCAATCCCACGAAGTATTTGGAAAATAGGGGGGCCATAACGGCCAATCATGATGTCTTGAGCATCACATTTTTTACGAGCTAGGTTCTCAGGAATATAAACAATATCTTTATCTGATTTGTAATCACGGATCTGAATTAATCGTATGAACCCTTTTTTTTCTTTATAGCTAAAAACACTCTTGTCGGGTTGAGCTCCACCGACAAAACGGCATATGTCACCTAAGCGCACACATTCCCAGTCGGTTGGAATTAGCCCAGCATCTGTATTTTTATAAGTATGATTCAGTGTAAAGGCTGTAGCAGATTCGCTCATAGTTCATCCTCATAACCTAATGACGTCAAGTGTTCTAAAACACGTTTGCCTAAAAGATGAACTTGTTCGGAAAGAATTGGTAAAGCTGTATTATATCGTTCCTCTAGCTCTTTCACTCTATTTGACATGCGCTGTGTAACTCGCTCAATTTCAGCAATAATATTGATTTGTAAACTAGCAAGCCACTTGTCTTCTACAACTAGCGACTTAACATCATCTAGGCTGAGTTTTTGGTACTGTTTAAACACTGCTAAATCTAGTGATTCCTGAGCCACTTTCACTGTTTTTTTAGCAGTGCCTTCCGCATTGAATAATTTGGTTGCCTGCTTAAGTGCAGCTATCTCATCAGCATCGGTTGCTAACTTAGCTCTAGCTGCGACACTGGCTTTAGTGACTTTATCTTTATCATTAAACGCTTCAGCTAATAAGCCATCTTCGGCACTATGCTCTTCTATGTAGCTTTCCAATAATTGTGTTGCCACGTCCAACTTCGCCTGTAGCTCATCAATTTCTGTTTGTTTATCCGCGAAATAACGCGCTACTATCACGCTAGGTGGGATCAGTTCTGCCTTGTACCTCTTCTTAGCAATAGTGAGGTCTGGTATTTCCTTGAGTTTTTCACCTTTAGCAACAACAAGCTCACGTAAGACCTTACCAGCTTCCCAACCATCTTGAGCCAACACATACACATCGTCCTGCATAACATCAGCCCAGTAATCCATCAAGATTTGATAAATGTCGTACTTACTCAACAACTCACTGTTTGCGTATCCTGCTAAAAGGTTTTCAGAGATTTCATAGATAAGCTCTTTCGGACTGTCACCTATAGAAATTTCAGTTAGAGATGCTTGTTTAGCCCACGCTTTAAAAGGTAGCAAACTACGTGCTTTGAAATCTTTGAACTCTTGATGCGCAAGAATCGTTGCCTTTACGTTCCCCGCTTCAACTAACGCTTCGCTGTAGCCTTCTCTAGCTGGTTTAAATAGAGTCTCACGAATACTAGGGAAAACTGTCCAATAGTTGTCCAGAGCTTCAATATCACGATTAGGTATGCCACCTTGCAGGTGAGCGCTTAAATCATGTATATCTTCTGGCTCAGACGAATCAATGTAGCGAGGAATGTTGAGGTTATAGTCATTACTCGCAATTTCTTCTATGGGCACCATGCGGCTGTATCGTTTAAGCTGAGCCTGCTTATTGAAAACGTCCACGATTTTATGGATATCTTGGCTACGAAGGCGGTTTTTGTTGCCATCTTTCATAAAGCCTTTGCTGGCATCAATCATGAAGATAGAGCGGCCTTCCATTTTACCATCGGCATTAGCGACCGCTTTTTGCGAGTGTTCTTTATCCACCACAATGATACAAGCAGGGATACCTGTGCCATAAAACAGGTTGGCAGGTAAGCCTATAATTCCTTTGATATAACCTTGTTTGATCAAATTTTCACGAATATCCTTTTCCGCATTACCTCGGAAAAGGACACCGTGAGGCAAGATAACAGCACCTTTACCAGTGCTTTTCAGACTGGAAATAATATGAAGTAAGAATGCATAGTCACCATTCTTCTCTGGCGGAACCCCCCAGTCTTTAAATCTCTTAAATGTGTCTTTGGTTGGTACGATACCACTTGTCCAGTTTTTGTTCGAAAACGGTGGGTTCGCTACGGAAAAGTCAAAGGCTTTCAATCTATCTGGTGCATCCTTCCATTCTGGAGAGGAGAGCGTATTGCCCTTAACAATTTTGGCCGTTTCATTGTTATGTAAGATCATGTTCATACGAGCCAGTGCACTGGTCGCATTATCCATTTCTTGACCAAAGATGGATAACCCTCGCGGAGCCTCATCACTTGCTTTCAAAAGCAATGAACCCGAGCCGCAGGTTGGGTCATACACCGTGGCATCTTGAGGTGTATCTTTAGTAATCCCCACCACTTTCGCCAAAATTCGTGACACTTCTGAAGGTGTATAAAACTGTCCTTTAGATTTACCAGACTCGGTAGCAAAGTGGCGCATTAAGTATTCGTAGGCATCACCAAGTAAATCATCACCATCTGCGCGGTTATCTGAGAGGTCTAAACGTTGGAATATACCTACCAATTTAGTAAGGCGGTCAACCATCTCCTTACCTTTGCCGAGTTTGTCCTCATCATTGAAGTCAGCAACATCAATGACGCCTTTCAAATCGTTTTCTTCAGCTAACGCAGCGATAATTTTGTTGATCTTATCGCCGATTTCTTTGTCATTTTTGATAGCAACGAGGTCATCAAAGCTTGCTCCTTCTGGAACAACAATCATGCCGTATGGGTCGCCTTTGTACTTATCAGATACGTACTTCATAAACAACATTGTAAGTACATAATCTTTGTATTGGCTGGCATCCATACCGCCACGAAGTTCATCGCAACTTGCCCAAAGAGAGGAATAGAGTTCTGTTTTTTTAATGGCCATTTTTGTTAAACCTTGATTCATGATCCAGCACATTGCCTGGATTGGGCATTTAGATAAGTTCTGTATTCAAGCCAGCCGCTTTGAGACGAGCTGTTAGATTGCGCATCTTGCTGAACTCAGTGCCAAAACTGCTGCGTAGTCCCATCCCTTCACAAAACTCTTTTGCGGTGATGTTTTTCAGCTCATCGGCATACTTGATCATTTGAAGATGCAACTCAGCGGTGTACTGGTTTCGGGGGGCTTCTTCTAGCGCCATGTGGATACGCTCAAAGATGTCTGACTCTGTCATTCAAACAAACCTTTCATATACATTCAGTTACGTACAATTAGCTAATTTAGATAAATTAGCTAATGCCGCAATCAAACACAATCAAAAGATGCTGCAATGAATCTATATGGTTGGTTTTTGAGCTCTGGTTAACATATCGAGAACTTCGCCGTAGGCGGTTGGTTATAAGGCAAGGTTGTAATCCCAGTTGCACTGGGATTAAGGAAACGAGTTGATGGTGTAGCAACCCTTGTCTATGTTCAATAATTTCAGGTCAGGTTATAAGCTAAAACTGAAACTCAAAAAAAAAAGAACTGACTGGCTAATTAGCATACGAATATTAGTAGTAGCAAATTGTCTAACCTTTAGATTTCAGGGAAGCTTAAGCAAGCTTCATTCAGAGGTCTTACTATTGATTGTCCTAATATCAGGAAGTCCGTGTTTATTTCGAATATAGTTTCTGTATTGGCGAGCTCTGGGATCGAGCGATAGGCGAGCTTTTCTTGAACTCGGACTAAATTTCCCTAGGTTGAAGCCTATTGATCTGAGAAGTTTTCTGATCGTGCGAGTCGCTTTTTTTTGAGTGTCTGCTTTTCTGAACATCGTTTTTTCATCAAGGACAAAGCTTAGCTTCGATATATGCTTGTATAGTTCAGCGACTATATTCATCATGTCATCCTGCGACACAAACACCGCTGATTTATCGGCAAGATAATCATTACGTTGCAGGAGCTTCTCATGGAGTAGGTGTGCGACTTCTAATTCTAGCTTGTTTATATTACTTTGACGCTCCAACTCATCTGACGATTGTACACACGGCAAAAGTTTGAATAGCTGTTTATTAGAATATTCGAAGTGGAAGTCGAAATCTTCTGGAGTAACGCCACTTTGACAATAATGACGCATTATTGTATTTCGTATCACCAGCGGTTCGTCAATGGAGCGCAGCTCACTTAGGTGATTTTTTTGCCCACAAATGGTTAGGTCGCCGCCATTGACTACAGCTTGTTTCAGTGCCCTATGGTAGTGAATTGAAGAGGCTTTAATCTTCCCTTTGCTTGCCAGTACTTGTTTACATTGCTCTTGATGAGTAGACACATTAAATCCCATATACTCCAGTGTAAATAACAGGCTTTGCTCCAGTTTTGAGTTGAGTATTTTCTTACGTGCACGAAACTGACTCATCAAAAGAAACCATGGGTGTTCACATACATAAAAATCAATGGCTTCGCTCTGAGTCGGTTTCTTACTATCATTTACGGCAAACACAATGTTTTTTGCTCGTCGGAATCTCCTTGCAAAGTTGACTAGCTCTGAGGGAGTTAAGGTCTGATCTGCAATTACAGTAACTGTGTCAGTGTAATCTGATGTGATAGAGAATCCTGAACTTAGGCAAGGTGATACTAGGATTGCGCGATATTTGTGAACATGTTGATTTGGATCTGCTAAGAACTCTTTTTGCTCTTTTAACCCTTTATTATCACTGTGCAAAATCAAGACCTTCTTCTCGAGTGCATCTTGTTCGCAATACAGGTGATTTTTGCCCTTGAATCCTAACTCTTTCGCTGTCTGTTTAAGTGTGTTTACTGAGTCAAACAGAAACACTCGGTCTTTCCAAATTCGATCTGGAAGATATTGAGTTAGATAGGTTGATTTGTCCCTAATGATTGCGTGGATACCGTTGTAGGGGTTTTCATTGCATTCGATTATAGTCACTTTCCCTCTGATATATTTTATGTAATTCAAACTAATATCAGAAAGGTCTGCATCCCCAATTACTAGGTTTGGCACGGCCTTAAGGATTTGCTCTAAAGCCGAAAATACTTGGTTTCTAAGCATTAGGGGATTGTTCTCTGAGCAGACTACAGACTGTAGTACTTTTTCGAACTCATCAATGATCAATGTGTCACATGAGATAAGTTTCTGAAAAAACATATCTTTGTAAATGCTGTTTACTACAATTCCGAAAGCGTTTGCTTTTTCAATTTCGTAAACACGGCGGCAAGAATATGGAGTAGCCTCATTATCTCGGCAGAATTGCTCCACTAATGCAATGAGGTGAGATAAATAAACAACTCGGTTGCTTTCACTCGCTTTGCTAGCGAGTGGGCCAAAAAGAAACTTTGTTTTACCTGTACCTGTTGCAGAACGAATAGCTAAGGTAGAACATTCAAGCAACTCTTGATTGAGGTCGATGTCTTGTAAGGAACGACAGGTCTTGCTCTTAAAGTTAGGTGAAATAGACAACTGTTCATGAGCAAGAGCTTCGTGTGAGGAGATTTCTCTTTCGACTGCTTTGAGTAACAGGTTGTACAGATTGCTTTCTCGATTGATGTACTTATCTATAGTCCCCTGAACTGTGCTCGACATTAAAGGAAATTGATAGCTAAGATTTCTAGCAATCATATCTAAGTGCTTTTTCTTTGGAGCTAAGTCATATAGTGCCAGCAAGTATTCAGTATTCTTGGTTTTAGGGCATAAATACAAGTTAGAATTGACATCGATTACTGGCAAACGATGTGTGTAAAAATTCTTGGTTAGAGTGTAAATCGCAGACTTCAAGTTATTCTTAGAGTCAATAATGATTTTTTCTACTTTTCCTGCTGAATCATGGTAGTAGTTAATTATTTTATCAAGCTGCCCGTGCTTAGGCAGAGCTATGACTCTTGAGGAACTTTGATGGTACGAGATTTTCTCGTCTGCCAGAATAGTGATTTTGTTGAAGTTGCCATCTTTTAATAGCAGATGTTCTGATGCTAATCCCGCGGCTACTGTGGTCATGTTTCTTCTTCTAAAAGTGATAGGTTCAGAGTAGTGGGATTTTGCGATATTTATATATATAGAAGAAAAATCCCACTTATAAACAGCATGCGGTGCATGCTAAGAGAGCGAGTTATGCAGCTAACGCTGTATAATAGGTTTCTTCAAACAGTGACTGGCGTCTTTCGAGTAGTTCAGAGACAACAGCTCTTAGATCTTTATCTAATGCCATCGCTGCGATGACAGTATCAATTTCATAGGAGAGAAAGCCGACAGAATTTGCGCCGAGTGAAATCGACGGCGGAAACGATCCGTCGTTAATTTTACGGTGTAGTGTAGCTTTAGAGAATGGAACACGTGCTAGAACGTCATGCTTACGTTCGATCTTGAAGTTGTTGCTCATAGAAAACCTGTATTTTGTGCTTTTTAGCAGTTATTGAAAGTTAAGGTTTTAAAAAAACTATGAGTACTAGTGCTCAGCGAAATGCTATTTTATGAGCGATAAAAAGTATGTCAAAAGTTGCTTTCGATAAAGTAGCAAACTTCAGCTTTAATTTAGTTTCACTTTCTCCTTTTAAGTCAGTCGGTTGATACGGAGTGAGTCTCTAAACGACGCAGGGAGACTAGATCGAATACCTTCAACCTGTAAAGAAAAGCCATGCAATCTGCATGGCTTTTTGTGATCTGTATCACAAAGTGATATTTAGTCGCCTAATGTCGGCTTTGCGATAGTATTAGCACTTTTGGCTGCGTCATGGATGAAATTGCTCCACCATTGCATGATTTCTCTTCTCTCATCCAGATATTGGGCGTTGTTGTAGATATCTCGGATCGTATTTTTATCAACATGTGCCAAAGACAGTTCGATAGCATCTCGATTAAAGCCCTGTTCGTTTAAAGCTGTACTACCAATCGAGCGCATACCATGACTGACTAGTTTCCCCGTCAATCCCGCTCGCTTCAGAGCCGTGTTAACGCTCTGGGTGTTAATATGGCCGCTTTTGCTAGTATCGCTGGCAAATACGTATCTTTTTCCCTTGGAAATCGGCTCCATGAACCGAAGAAGTTGTATGGCAGCATCTGAAAGTGGGATTTTATGAACTCTGCGACTTTTCATCTTTTGCTCAGGGATGATCCAGAGCTTATTGTCGAAATCTATTTCACTCCATTGAGCTTGAGCGCTCTCTGATGGTCTAGTCAAAGTATGAAGCTGAAACTCAAAAGCACATCGCGTCACTAGCTTGATGTTCGCATTTGACATTGAATTCATTAGTACAGGAAGCTCATCAGGGGTGAGCGTTTTCATATGCTCAACTTTAGGCTTCTTGAATGCGTCTTTAATTCCTTGCAACGGGTTTGAATGTATAACACCACAGTTCACTGCGAAAACCATGATATCATTCAAGCGCTGACAGACTCGTTTAACTGTTTCCAATGAGCCTTTCTGTTCTAGTGGCCGTAGTTGCTTAATAACAGTCGGAGCAAGAAGATCGCGAATCGGTAACTGACCGAGATTCGGAAATATATGTAACTCTAGAGAGCGCCATATATCTTGCGCGTAACCTGGCGTAATGGAGTGGCTTTTGACGTCAAACCATTCTTTGGCGACATGGCGCAGTGTTGTTTCGACCGCTAATTGTTCCGCTGCTGCTTGATTGTTTCGATGAGTCTGAGGGTCGATTTTTTCAGCAACGAGCTGGCGGAACTCTCTTGTTTTCTCTCGTGCTGACGCTAGAGTGATATCGGGATAGATACCAAGGCCGATATTCTTTCGTTTCTTGGTTATAGGGTGTGTGTAGTTAAATATCCAGGATTTTGTGCCATTCGGTTTAATACGCAAAAGTAAGCCATTACCATCGCCAAGGTTGTATTCTTTTTCTCTAGGCTTAGCTTTACTTATTTGAGTGGGTGATAAGGGCTTGATTATCTTAGGCATGTTCTCTCTTCCTTGTTTCATGTAACACTGAAGGTGGGTGGTTTTGTGCTGTGTTACATAAAATGTTACTTCATCGAAGAGATTAGGTGAAATTCAGTGAGACGCCTTGATACTGATCAATTAAGACTTTTCAAGGGCTTAAAACCAAAAACGGGACGTCCTGAGACGTCCCGATACACGTGTTTGGTGGAGCTGGCGGGAGTTGAACCCGCGTCCAAAAACCATTCATCATTGGTACTACATGCTTAGTCGATCTTTAATTTCACCAGTGACCTGCGAACCGACACGCCAGCCAAAGACTATCCTGAATTAAAATTCGCCGTTCATCTCTCAGGCGGGAGAATCCGGGCTAGCGCGTTTGGGTTTGATCTCTCGTTGGTCCCCGTCTTACGTGCGGAAGCTAGGGCGAGAGAGCTCTGAGCAGGTTATTAAGCTGCTAGTGCGTAGTTTTCGTCGTTTGCGACTATTTTTTTGCGGCTTTTTACGTGGCCAACCGCCCCACGGCATGCACCTCAGACTTCAAAATTCCTGTCGAATCCTAAATCAGCCCCGAAGTGTTACTCGCATAGTACCAGAAAAGTGCAACCTGTCTAGACTTGTGCGTTTAAGTGCTCAATATTAGCGCAGCGAACTCTTCATTACGCGCGCTTTTTCACGAGCCCAATCTTTTTCTTTAAGATCAGTACGTTTATCGTGCAGCTTTTTACCTTTCGCAACACCAATTTTCATCTTCACCCAAGAGCGAGACCAGTATAGTGAAAGGGCAGCTAGCGTCATGCCTTCGCGGTTGATACGACCCAATAGGTTGTCCAGTTCGCGGCGGCTTAAAAGTAGTTTACGTACACGAGTCGGGTTAGCGACAACGTGCGTAGATGCTTGTTGAAGTGGAGTGATGGTCATGCCACTGACAAAAGCTTCACCGTCACGCATAAAGACGTAGCTTTCTGCGATATTCGCTTTGCCTTGACGAAGTGACTTAACTTCCCAGCCTTGTAGCTCCATGCCGGCTTCAATTTCATCGTCGATAAAATATTCGTGGCGAGCTTTCTTATTTAGAGCGATGGTATTGCTACCCGCTTTTTGTTTAGATTTTTTCTTTGCCATAATAGCTGCATTATACGGTTAGGATTTAAGTTAGGAAATCCCTTTATTTGCGCTGAGTGCAAATAAAAGTAAAATTGCATCATGCTTGAGGTTCAAGCAGATGTTAAGAGGAATCTATATGAAGCAAGTCAGCCGTTCTGCACTGGTGTCATTTAGTGCCGAGCAGATGTTCAATCTAGTGAATGATGTCGCTAGCTACCCAGAGTTTCTGCCGGGTTGCTCAGGCTCACGTGTGATTGAGTCGAGTGCAGGAGCTATGGTCGCTTCAGTTGATGTAGCAAAAGCAGGGATTAGCAAAACATTTACCACGTCGAACGAGTTGGTGGATTGCGAGGCAATCATCATGAACCTTGTTGATGGTCCTTTTAAAACCCTCAAAGGCGGTTGGTTCTTTACGCCACTCGATGAGCAAGCTTGTAAAGTCGAACTGAAACTTGAATTTGAGTTTTCAAGTAAGATGATCGAAATGGCATTTGGTAAGGTCTTCAATGAATTGACTAACAATATGGTCAATGCATTTACTAAGCGTGCAAAACAGGTGTACCCAGCTTATGAGTATTGAGTCTGACATGATTCATGTTGAGGTGGTTTATGCGCTTCCTCAAGAGCAGCGTGTGTTTACGCTGGTGGTCAATAAAGAGATGACGGTAGAAGAAATCATCGCGCAATCAGGCGTGTTAGAAATCTACCCAGAAATTGACCTAAAAGAGAACAAAGTCGGTGTGTTTAGTCGCAATGTGAAATTGAACGCGACCGTTCACGATAAAGATCGCATTGAAATTTATCGTCCTCTTTTGGCTGATCCAAAAGAAATTCGTCGTAAACGTGCCGAACAAGCTAAAGCGTCTGGTGCTGCTGATCCTGTGACGGGTGGCAAGAAGAACCCGTTAAGGAAGGAAGGTTAGGCTACAAGAGTGGGCTGCGCCCTACGAGATGCGAGAACACTACGTTCCGAGAGTCGAGACTGGAGAGTGTCCTTCGAGAGCAGAGCTACACTATATACCGTCATTCCCTAGACTGACGAAGGAATGAGTAGGGAATCTCCATAAGCCATCGACTTGATTTAAGAGATTCCCAACTCACTCATTCTTCGTTCTTGAGGATGACAGCTTAATTTATTGAAATGAAAAGGGTTGATGCTTACACATCAACCCTTACTTTTTTTGATTAGCGGTGACTTGTTCGATTAGTTAATACTTTCGAAAAAATTAGAACTTGCTGGGAAGTCTCCGGCAATATCAACTAACTGGCCGTTGCCATTGAAGTTGACGATCAGGTTCTTCTGGATCGAAGCGTTGTGGCCTTCAGTGTGGTGATAAATGTAGTACCACGTATCTGGGTAGCCATTTTCGACCAACATAGGTGAGCCCATAACATAACGAACTTGTTCTTTGGTCATACCAAACTTCAACTGATCAACAGCAGATTGCTCAACATAGTTACCTTGGTTGATATCAATGCGATATACCAACTTTTCTAGTAGGGAGCAGCCTGTCAACATTGTCATAGCGAGTGGTACTGCGATAAGCCACTTTTTCAATTGCATACTTAAATTCTTGTAACTGATAAATTCTTAAACTCAGCCGATAATAAACAAGCTAGGCGCTAAAGTAAAAAGCTGAACGTGTTTTGAATTGTTTCAGACCATGATTTTTGAATTTGGTTGCAAAGTCGAGTCAAAATTCTTAAACAAAAGGAACTTTGACTCGATGTGGGGATGATTATGCAGCGATCAGCAGCTCTTTCGCATTGGCCAGTGTCGAATCGGTGATTTGGCTACCGCCGAGCAAGCGAGCTAACTCTGATACACGTTGCTCGTTATCTAGGCGGCGCATTTGTGTTTCGGTTTTGCCAGCTTTAGTTTGTTTCGCGACGAATAGTTGTTGGTGACCACAACCCGCAACTTGCGGTAAGTGGGTCACACACATGACTTGCGTTGATTCACCCAGCTTACGCAGCATTTTACCGACGACAGCGGCTGTTGGACCGCTGATACCGACATCTACTTCATCGAAGATAAGACTTGGCGTGTCGACTTTTTGTGCGGTAATGACTTGTATCGCAAGAGAAATACGTGACAGCTCACCACCCGAAGCCACTTTAGCGATAGGCTGCATTGGTTGACCTGGGTTGGTTGAGACCACAAAACACACCGAGTCCATACCAAGTGGTGACGGGTGCGTACCTTCGTTGTTTACTTCAATACTGAACTGGGCTTTTTCCATGCTTAGTTCATGCATACTTGCCGTAATAAGCTTGTTGAGTTCTTTCGCGTAACGTAGGCGAGACTTGTGCAGTTTCTCTGCTGCGGTTAAGAAGCTTTGGTATTTTGCCTCAACTTCTTGTTCTAGCTCTTCTAGTTTTTCATCTGAACAATCGAGCGCTTCAATCTGGCTTAGTAAGTCTTGATGGTGTGGGTATAGCTCGTCTGGCATAACATGGTGCTTTCTTGCCATCGACATCACTTTAGAAAAGCGCTCTTCAACATACGCCATGCGCGCAGGGTCAACATCGATATTATCAAGGTAATTACGCAGCTCACCGTTAGCTTCTTCTAGCTGAATGATCGCCTCCGCCACCATGTTTGGCAGTTCTGCGAGTTTTTCGTCGAGCTCCGCTAATTGAATTAGGGAGTGATTGGCTGTTTGCAAAATACCAAGCGCGTTAACTTCTTCACCTTCGTAAATAAGTTCGATCGCTTGTTGGCAGGTAGAGGCAAGCTCGCCACTGTTGGATAGGCGTTTGTGTTCTTGTTCGAGTTCTTCATATTCGTCCTCTCCAAGTGATAGCTCGTTTAGCTCTTTAATTTGGTATTCAAGTAGCTGTTTTTGAGCCAAGTTTGCCGCACTGTTTTCTTTTAGCTGCTTGAGGTTGTTATCTGCCTGTCGCCATGACTGGTAAGCATTACGTGTGCTTTTTAGCAGATTCGAATGCCCAGCGTATTGGTCGAGCATGGCCATTTGGTATTCGCTTTTCATCAATTGATGATGCGCATGCTGACCGTGGATATTGATCAGTAGCTGCCCTAAAGATTTAAGCTGTGAAAGGGGGACAGGGCTGCCATTGATGAATGCGCGAGAGCGACCTTCTTTGCTGATGATGCGGCGCAAAATACAGTCGCTACCATCCAGTAAGTCGTTGTCTTCTAACCAACGAGTGGCATTAATATTGTTCTCTAAAGAGAAAGCAGCGCTAACTTCGGTTTTCTCTTCACCTTGTCGCACCATGCTGGCTTCCGCGCGCCCGCCTAAACATAAACCAAGAGCGTCAATAGCGATGGATTTACCCGCACCTGTTTCACCCGTGATGGTCGTCATTCCTTTGGATAGCTCTAGCTGTAGAGACTTAACAATTGCAAAATTATTAACACTTAGATGAGCCAGCATTTTGTTGTACCTGTTTAAATGAACAATACTGTGTATGTGAACAGTATATACTGTTTCTTTATACAGTAAAGTTGCAGGTGAAAATTTTTGTGAGGAGGATCTGAACCTTGTTGGATTAGATAGCAGTGTCGATGGATTTAGTAAGCGCTATAACATCGACCGTCTGGTCTACTATGAGCTTTATCTTGATATCACAGACGCCATCAAGAGAGAAACAAATGAAAAAGTGGAAGCGAGAATGGAAAGAGAATTTAATCGCTGAAACGAATCTGAGTTGGGCCGACCGATACGACTCACTTTGAGAGATTCCTGACTCTATCGTTCCTCCATCTCAGGAATGACAGGACAATGGATCTCATCCTGTCATTATTCATTTAGTACTTAAAACAACTTACTCGACCAACCGAGCTTGTTACGCAGTACGTGATAATAGCTGTAATCTTTTGGGTGGATCAGTTTGAGCACATTTGGGCTCTGGTAAATATGCACTTCATCGCCCGGCGACACAGGTAACGAAACCTGACCGTCACAGCCAACTTCTTGCGTACCGCGGTTATCTGGCGACACAATCAACTTAATATGGCGTTTGCTATCTACTACTAGCGGGCGGCTTGATAGTGTATGCGGAAACATCGGTACCAGTGAAATCGCATTCAGACTAGGGGATAGAATAGGACCACCACCAGATAGTGAATAAGCAGTCGAACCTGTTGGCGTTGATACGATCAACCCATCGGCACGCAGTGAAAACGCGAAGCTATCATCGATGTACACTTCGAACTCAATCATATGCGCGACTTGCCCTGGGTGAAGGACTGCTTCGTTTAATGCCGCATTATGACTTTTGACTTGCCCATGGCGATGCACTTCTGCTTCAAGTAAAAAGCGTTCTTCTTCAAAAAACTCACCTTCCAACACTTTTTTTAGTGCCGTTTGGAAGTCTTCTGGGTTGAGGTCGGTAAGGAAGCCAAGGTTGCCGCGGTTGACACCGATAACGGAGATATCAAAGCGAGAAAGAACACGAGCCGCGCCTAGCATGTTGCCATCACCACCCACGACGATAGCAAGGTCGGCGCTGCGACCCAATTGAATCAGACTGGCAAAGTCATCTTTTGGAATATCATCTAAGATTTCGCTTAGGCGGTCGTCGATATAGACCTTATAACCTTCTGAACTCAGCCAAGTATAGAGCTCTCGATGAGTCGCAATAGCTTGCTGATCTCTTGGTTTTCCAATGATGGCGATCACTTGAAAAGGTTTTTTCATAGGTTTTACGTACCAAATAGGCTTGAATCGTCAATCTTCATCCCCATAATAATGGCAAGTTAGCTATTTATGCGAGTTTTTGTGTATCTCAATACGATAAACGTGATGTGTTGAGTACCAATAGATGTGAATTCTGGAGATATCATGAGCAACGAAGAAAACAAAGTTACTGAAGAAGAGCTGGATCAAATCATCGAAGAGGCAGAGAAAGTAGAAGCTGCGGCTCAAGAAGCGGAAGCTGAGCTTGAAGAAGCTGGTGATGAGAAAGACGTTAAAATTGCTCAACTAGAAGCCGCTCTACTTTCAAGCGAATCGAAAGTAAAAGAGCAGCAAGACGGTGTGCTACGCGCAAAAGCAGAAGTAGAAAACATGCGTCGTCGTACAGAGACTGAAATCGATAAGGCGCGTAAATACGCTCTAAACAAGTTCTCAGAAGAGCTATTGCCAGTTATCGATAACCTTGAGCGTGCTATCCAAGCAGCAGATACTGAGAACGAAGCAGTCAAACCACTGCTTGAAGGTGTAGAACTGACGCACAAAACGTTTGTTGATACGGTTTCTAAGTTTGGTCTAAAAGAGATCAACCCAGAAGGTGAAGTATTCAATCCTGAACTGCACCAAGCGATGTCAATTCAAGAAAGCCCAGACCACGAACCAAACACGGTTATGTTCGTTATGCAGAAAGGCTACGAGCTAAACGGTCGTGTAATTCGTCCGGCAATGGTAATGGTATCTAAATAATTCTACTTAGATCTAAGTTTTGAAAAGAGAGTCCTACGGGGCTCTCTTTTTTTATGTGCTAGAAGAGGAGAAATAGAGTTGGTATAAATAATTGATGTGGTGAATGATTTTACTACATAAGCTTAATATAAAATTTATTTCCAATGAGAAAGTTGTAACACTATCGTAAACAAAGTCTTTATTTTGTAACCTTTATGTGTATTATGTGCGAACTCTGCCGAATTAACTGGCGGAATAAACTATAAAACCATAAATAACAAACACAACATTCTGGAGATGAATGATGGATAAATCGCTTTCAAGCAAGATATTTGTAGGCTTGTTTGCTGGTCTACTGATCGGTACTGCAATTCAGTACTTGTTCAGTGGGATCGCTATCTTCGATACATACCTGTTAGGTGCTGCGGAAGGCGCTGGTGGTATGTTTGTATCTTTGATTAAGCTACTAGTTGTTCCTTTAGTCTACGTTTCTATCGTATGTGGTATCGTAGATCTGAAAGACATCACCGCATTTGGTCGTCTTGGTGGTAAAACCTTTGCTCTATACATTATTAACACCATCATCGCGATTACTGCTGCTCTAACTGTTGGTCTTATCTTCCAACCGGGTGCAGACGCAAACCTAGCGGGTACGATTTCAGAAACGGTTAAGCTAACCACAACTGAAACACCTGATATCTTCTCGTTGGTAGTGAATATCGTACCAAGCAACCCTGTTCAGGCGTTTGCTAACGGTGACATGCTACAAATCATCTTTATGGCAATCCTGACAGGTCTTGCTATCCAAGCACTTGATTCACGTGGTGGTCCAGCTATCCGTACGTTCAAGATGGCTAACGAAATCATGATGAAGCTAGTTGGTCTAGTAATGAGCCTTGCGCCATTTGGTGTATTCGCTCTGATGATTCAACTAGGTGCAACTCTTGACGCTAACACGTTGATGTCTGTTGCAGGCTATGTAGCGCTAGTAGTATCAATGTTGGTTTTCTGGATTTTCTTCTTCTACCCAATGGCGGTAGGTATTGCGACAGGTACTTCACCAAAAACGTTTCTACGAGCAACACGTGAGCAGATTCTATTCTCTCTATCAACAGCAAGCTCGAATGCGACTATTCCTGTAACGATGCGCACTCTGACTGAGAAACTAAAAGTATCTAAGTCAGTGGCAGGTTTTGGTGTACCACTAGGTGCAACAATGAACATGTCTGGTGTCTCTATCTACATTGCACTAGCAACTATCTTTGTAGCGAACGCGTTTGGTCAGCCTATCAACACTGCTGATGTATTCACTCTAGGTCTAACTATCCTTCTGCTATCAATTGGCGCAGGTGGTGTACCAGGTGGTGGTGTGGTTATGGTTGGTGTTCTTCTTCACCAACTAGGTCTTCCACCAGAAGGTCTTGCAATCATCGCAGCGGTAGACCGTATTAATGATATGTTCTGTACTTCTTCTAACGTAGTTGGTGATACAGCGGTAAACACTATAGTTGCTAAATCTGAAGGCGAAATTGGTAAAGAAGAAGTGGAAGTAGAAGCGAAGCCTGTAGAAGCTTAATCTTCAAAGTTCCCAAGTATTAAAAGCGAGCCCTAGAGTTCGCTTTTTCGGTTTTCAGTAGGGGAAATGAGCATTCGCGATATGATTGTCGGTCATTCCATAGAGCGAAGAATGAGCGAGTAGGGAATCTCTCGAAGTTATCAGCCAATCTTTTTTCATTTTTTTTCAATCTTTCCCTTGAAAAGCCATTCGTCGCCCTTATCTATGTGGCATACGAGAAGCAAACATCCATATTTTTGTTTGTGAGCAAGGGTTGAAACCCGATTCTCCATCCCCACATAGGGGATATAGCAAAACGAAAATAGAAAATTATTCGGAGATAGCCTGATGGGTAAAATCATTGGTATTGACTTAGGTACTACTAACTCATGTGTTGCTGTACTAGACGGTGACAAACCACGTGTAATCGAAAACGCGGAAGGTGAGCGTACAACGGCATCTGTTGTTGCATACACAGACGGTGAAACGCTAGTTGGCCAACCAGCTAAACGTCAAGCGGTTACAAACCCAACAAACACGCTATTTGCAATTAAGCGTCTTATTGGTCGTCGCTTTGAAGACGAAGAAGTTCAGCGCGACATCGAAATCATGCCTTACAAAATCGTTAAGGCTGACAACGGTGACGCTTGGGTAGAAGCACAAGGCCAAAAAATGGCAGCTCCTCAAGTTTCAGCTGAAATCTTGAAGAAAATGAAGAAAACAGCTGAAGACTTCCTTGGTGAGGAAGTAACTGGCGCTGTTGTTACTGTACCTGCTTACTTCAACGATGCTCAGCGTCAAGCAACTAAAGATGCTGGCCGTATCGCAGGTCTAGATGTTAAACGTATCATCAACGAACCAACGGCTGCTGCTCTAGCATACGGTCTAGACAAGCAAGGCGGCGATCGCACTATCGCGGTATACGACCTTGGTGGTGGTACATTCGATATCTCAATCATCGAAATCGACGAAGTTGAAGGCGAGAAGACTTTCGAAGTACTAGCAACTAACGGTGACACTCACCTTGGTGGTGAAGACTTCGATAACCGCATGATCAACTACCTAGTAGAAGAGTTTAAGAAAGAGCAAGGCATCGATCTTAAGACTGATCCACTAGCAATGCAGCGTGTTAAAGAAGCAGCAGAAAAAGCGAAAATCGAGCTTTCTTCTACTTCTCAAACTGACGTAAACCTACCTTACGTTACTGCGGATGCAACTGGTCCTAAGCACATGAACGTAAAAGTGACTCGTGCGAAACTAGAATCTCTAGTTGAAGACCTAGTTCAACGTTCTCTTGAGCCACTAAAAGTTGCTCTAGCTGACGCTGACCTATCTGTAGGCGACATCACTGACGTTATCCTAGTAGGTGGTCAGACTCGTATGCCTATGGTTCAAGCTAAAGTTGCTGAGTTCTTCGGTAAAGAAGCTCGCCGTGACGTGAACCCTGACGAAGCAGTAGCAATGGGTGCTGCAGTTCAAGGTGGTGTACTAGCTGGTGACGTTAAAGACGTACTTCTACTAGACGTTACTCCTTTATCTTTCGGTATCGAAACGATGGGCGGTGTAATGACTAAGCTAATCGAGAAGAACACAACTATCCCTACTAAAGCGGACCAAGTGTTCTCTACAGCTGAAGACAACCAGAGCGCGGTAACTATCCACGTACTACAAGGTGAGCGTAAGCAAGCGACTTACAACAAGTCTCTTGGTCAGTTCAACCTAGAAGGTATTCAGCCAGCACCACGTGGCATGCCACAAATCGAAGTAACTTTCGACCTAGATGCTGACGGTATCCTAAACGTATCTGCGAAAGATAAAGCGACTGGTAAAGAGCAGAAGATCACTATCCAAGCTTCTGGCGGTCTATCAGACGAAGAAATCGAGAAAATGGTACAAGAAGCAGAAGCTAACAAAGAAGCGGACAAGAAGTTCGAAGAGTTAGTAACTGCACGTAACCAAGCTGACCAAATGATTCACGGTACTCGTAAGCAAATCGAAGAAGCGGGCGAAGCTCTTCCAGCTGACGAGAAAGAGAAGATTGAAGCAGCTATCTCTGAGCTAGAAGAAGCTCGTAAGGGTGAAGACAAAGAGGCGATCGACGCTAAAGTTCAAGCTCTTATGGCAGCAGCTCAGAAGCTAATGGAAATCGCTCAGCAGCAAGCTCAAGCTCAACAAGCAGGCGCGGAAGCAGGTGAACAGCCTAAGCAAGACGACGATGTTGTAGACGCAGAGTTTGAAGAAGTTAAAGAAGACAAGAAGTAATTTCTTTACAGAGTGACTTGATTTCGTTGTCGGAAGTGCTCATTTATACTTATAAATTCCGCGCTTCATCCTAGAACTCAAGTCATCTGTTTTGAAATTGGTCCTGACTTAATGCGGGCGTTTGGGGAAACTCATACGCCCGTATGTTTGTAATTAACTGTCCTTCCAGATAAGCACTTTTGTTTAAAGCCTTTATCTAGAATGATACAAACACCAAGCGGTGGTCGACTAACCCACTGTTTGCAGTACTACATTGGTGACGAAGAACATGTCAAAACGTGATTTTTACGAAGTATTAGGCGTAAGCCGCGATGCATCAGAGCGCGATATTAAGAAAGCGTACAAGCGCTTAGCGATGAAATTCCACCCAGACCGCAATCAGGGTGATGACAGCGCTGCAGAGAAGTTTAAAGAAGTAAAAGTAGCGTACGAAATTCTTACTGACGCTCAGAAACGTGCAGCTTACGACCAGTATGGCCACGCAGCCTTTGAACAAGGTGGCATGGGCGGCGGTGGCGGCTTCGGTGGCGGCGGTGCTGACTTCGGCGATATCTTCGGTGATGTATTCGGTGATATTTTTGGTGGCGGTCGACGTGGTGGCGGTGGTCATCGTGCACAGCGTGGTGCTGACCTACGTTACAATATGGAATTGACGCTAGAAGAAGCAGTTCGTGGTGTGTCTAAAGAAATTGAAGTACCTACACTTGTAGAGTGTGAAATCTGTGACGGCAGCGGCGCAGAGAAAGGCTCTTCAGCAGAGACTTGTGGTACCTGTCATGGTCACGGCCAAGTGCAAATGCGTCAAGGCTTCTTTGCGGTTCAACAAACGTGTCCTACCTGTAACGGTAAAGGCAAGATCATTAAGAACCCATGTAAATCATGTCATGGTCAAGGTCGCAAACAGAAAACCAAAACACTTAACGTTAAGATCCCAGCAGGTGTGGATACTGGAGATCGCATTCGTCTATCTGGCGAAGGAGAAGCAGGTGAGCACGGTGCACCAGCAGGCGATCTATACGTACAAGTACACGTAAAAGAGCACCATATCTTTGAGCGTGACGGCAACAACCTTTACTGTGAAGTGCCAGTGAGTTTTGCAATGGCTGCGCTAGGTGGTGAAGTTGAAGTTCCTACGCTTGATGGTCGTGTAAATCTTAAAGTGCCTTCTGAAACTCAAACTAGCCGCATGTTCCGTATGCGTGGTAAGGGTGTGAAAGGCGTTCGCGGCGGCGGTATTGGTGACCTAATCGTTAAGCTAGTGGTTGAGACTCCAGTTAACCTAAGCTCACGCCAAAAAGAGCTACTGAAAGAGTTTGAAGAGTCTTGTGGCGGCGAAGCGGCGACTAAGCATAAGCCAAAGTCTGAAGGCTTCTTCAACGGCGTTAAGAAATTCTTTGATGACCTAACCAGCTAATGGGTTATTAAATTTGATTGAAAAGCCTGCCACTGCGCAGGCTTTTTTATTGCCAGCAATTACTTGGCGTATGTTGCCCAATGTTGTTGAGCGTCAGTTCACTATAGGTAGTGCTGGCACATTCATCCTTGGTTTGACTCCCCTTTGCCGTAGCGATAATGGTATAGCTTGTTAACGCTGATGATACCGAGAGTTCAAACTGAGCTTGGTCGAGTCTACAAAAGTTGCACACGCCTCCGGGTAGAACCGCTTGCGCCGCAGAAACATAGCTACCGCGGTAATTCCTTTCTAGCTCAAGTTGTACCTTTGCTAAATCACTCAATGCGGCTATTCGATGCGCTTTTAGAACATGCTGCTGATAGCGTGGGTAGGCGATACTTACCAATACAGCGATAATAGACACGACTAAGATTAGTTCGATCAGTGTCATTCCCTTTACTTCTTTCTTGCGCAACTTACAGCTGTTTTTTCGAATCATTCCCAACGCTCCCCTTTGATTTCCCGACCATTTTTATTAGCTGATAGCATGGGTTCAAGAAGGAAAAATGCCTCACATGGCTTTACATAGGAAACTGGGAAATGTCTCGCGGGTTTACACTCCTTGAGCTTATTATCACATTAATCGTGCTGGGCGTTTTGCTCGCGGCTGCTGCTCCGAACTTTTCAGCGATGGTTAGAGACGCCCAAATCAAGCGATTTGCTGGCGAGCTGCACAACTATTTGATTCAGGCAAAGTCTGAGGCGGTGTGGAGAAACCAAAGTCTTTGGGTGCATATCAATCTTGCGACAAACCCAAGCCCTGCCGGGGAGTGGAGGCTCACTCTAACTGATTCAGTGACGCCTAATGTAGGGAATCAACTGCTGATTTTAAATGGTGAAGCCTATCGTCATATAGTTCTGTTTTCTGGCTATACCTCTGAGCAAATTAAGTTAGATGGGACGAGAGGAAAAGTAAAAGATGGTCACCTCAAGTTTTATGTAGCGGGGCAAACGAGCAAGGTGTTAAGACTAAAGAGTGCTTACGCAGCAAGCCGAATCATCATTTGTGGTGAGGGAGGGGCGTGGTTTGGCTATCCGAGTTGCTAACCGTGGTAAGCAAGCGGGAGGTACATTAATTGAGCTGCTTGTTTCTTCCTTACTTGGTGTCATGGCGGTTGGCTTAGTCGGCACTATTTATCTTACTGGCCAAAAGCTGACTATCGAAAGGACGAAAGTGCTGTTGCTCACTCAGAACATATCGAGCGTGGTGCAGCAAATCAAAGAGGATATTCAACGAGCAGGTTTTGACGGAGTCGATTCCAGTTCGTTGCTTTTATCAGGTGCGCTAAGCAGTGTTCATCTACATCCAAGCTCGGATTTTATCGGTTATACCTATCGCGTTGCTTCATCAGGCAGTCATGCGTTTCGCAGTGTTGTGTACAAAAGGGAAGCCGCTTTAATTTCTTCGCAAGGCGATAGGCTCAAGGTGTGTGAAAAACATTCGCCGTTTCCATTGAGCGTATCGGCAGCAAGCTTATCCGGCAGTGGTGGTTATTGTTTTAATCTGTTCGACCCAAAGCAGATCTCCATCTCTCGATTTGAGGCTGAATCGACGCTTATATCGGGCACTAGCGCGTCTAGTCAGTGGCTCACTTTATATGTCACTGGGCATTTGGTGTTGGATCCGAGTGTCGAGTATCAAACTCGTATTGAACTGATGCAAAGAAACTGGCAATGAGACGCGTGTATCAGCGAGGCGTTGTGACTTTGATGGTTGTGTCGATACTGCTATCCGCAGCATTGATGCTGACATTGAGCTCTTACAAATCTGTTTTCTATCAAATCAAACGCGCGCAAAATGAACTTAAAGATCGTCAAGCTCACTGGCAAGTCGAGGGTGGAATAGAGTGTCTTTATGCCTATGTCTCCGCTGAGCCTTTACAGCTCAATGCACTCTCTTCAGCGACTAATACAGTACTCGACGATATTTGTAAAACTGACTTGAAGCTCACTGAGCTTTATAGTTATCCGCTAAGTGCAGAACGTTATGTCATTCACTCCAAGAGTCACAGTCATGCGGTTACGAAGCAGTTCTTATATGCCGCAAAACGCGGGCTGGGGGCGATTCAAACCACAGCCGATCTTAGGATCAGAGGCAGTGCTGAGATTTCACCAGATGTTCCTCTAAACAAAAACTCAGCGGGAACCTACGATTGCATTGCGGTGAGATATAAAAGCAAAGTGAGTTACGAGACGACCACATCGTCCGATTTTCTGACAACCCTAGAGCCTGCAGCGGGCGCTGCTTATCGCGGCGAGTGCGCCAGTACACACAAAACTGCCAACTCAGTCAGTAGTAATACCTCGGTCGATGTCGGTCTGTTTAAACAAGACTACAAACAAGACATCAGCTTAGAACCATTCAAAAATTATTTTGGTTTGGACAAAACGCCCAGCAACCTCGCAGAGGTAAAAAATCATTATCACGTGGTATCGCTCGCAACGGTAGCTGATGGTCATGATTGTGCTGATGTGATTCAAACCCACTTTAATATGGGCGAACAGAAATTATGGATTGAGGGACATTGCATTATTGATTCGCCCATCGTTACCCATGGTGCTTACTCTCTTGTGGTAGAAAATGGCTTGTTTGCGGCGAATGGCTCAATGGTGTTTGAAGGTTCTATCTATCATATGGTGGATATGACATTGAGTGAGTTTTCCCTAGCCGACATCGCGAGTTACTGGAATGACGTCTCTTTCAAAGCGGCAATAGAAAGTTATTTGGGCCCGACAACCGTCTATTTTGACAACGGAGCTTTTGAGCCAAAAGGTGGGATGGTTTTTGACGCAGTCGGTGGCGAAGTGGTTCTAAACGGTACATATAGCATCGACTACTCATCTGCAAATAGCTTGAGTAATCCACCTAAGGTACTGACATGGTTCGCCGGGAGCTGGAATATTGAATAAGGAAAGCGGTTTTAGTTTATTGGAAGTACTGATCGCGTTTTTACTGATTGGTGTAGCGGCATTGGGTTTAGTCAAAATGCAGTCATACGTAGAACAGCGGGCAGACTTTGCTCTTAATAGTCACCAAGCGCTTAATCTAGCTGAACATAAGCTAGAGTGGTTTCGAACTAGGGGAGCATTGTCAGCCGCTTCTGGTCGCTCTGTGGCACATTTCTCATCACTGACAAGTGGCAGCGATACAAGCAGCTATTCTCCGTATGTATTGCGCTGGTCGATATCGACACCTGCGATGTCTCTGTCATCGTCATTGAAAAGCATTTCTGTAACGGCTGAGTGGAGCGATCGAGTCGGTGTTACTCAGTCAGTAACGGTGAAATCAATGCTCTCTAGTTATAGCGAATTCAATATGTAATCAGGTGCATTCTTGCCTGAGTGATTAAACATCTTTTAAAACGCCATGTTATATATTTAAAATTGGTTGGAATATTGTTTATTTATTGAAGATAAATATGTGGATTATTTGTTGCGTGTTGATGGCATTTTTGCAAAATATGTCTCCAAATATGGAAAAAACTATAGAACCTTGTGCTTTCTGTAGGCCTATTTAATAGAATATAAGGCGAATCATAGGCTGACAAAACAATAATCATAAGCCCTAGACATCAACATCACATATGGAGTTACCATGAGTAACCAAGCAATCAATAAGGCACCATCCGAAAAGCCGAGTGGGATGGATCGCTTCTTAAACTTTATTGAACGAGCAGGTAATAAAATTCCTGATCCTGCAATTTTGTTCTTCTGGGCATTGGTCATTACTTGGGCAGCATCTGCTCTACTTTCAAACATTACGTTTGACCTTATTAACCCACGTTCGGGTGAAGCGCTTGCAATCAACAACCTTTTGACTGGCGAATCTCTAGCAAGCTTTTTAGCGAACATGGTGACCACATTTACTGGCTTTGCACCACTAGGTATCGTACTTGTTGCGATGTTAGGTGTTGGTGTAGCTGACTCTTCAGGCTTTATTACAACAGGCCTTAAGAAGATGCTTAACTTTACTCCAGCGAAGCTTTTGACACCAATGCTCATTCTTGTGGCTATCGTGTCACACACCGCTGCCGATGCGGGCTACGTACTGGTTATCCCTCTAGGTGGTATCATCTTCCACGCTGCTGGCCGTCACCCTCTAGCGGGTATCGCTGCTGCGTTTGCTGGTGTATCAGGTGGTTTCTCTGCAAACTTTATTCCTTCTGGTATCGATCCTCTACTCGCGGGCTTCACTCAGACAGCGGCGCAAGTACTTGACCCTGAGTACGTGGTTAACCCACTAGCGAACATTTTCTTCACTGGCCTATCTTCAATCATCATCGTTGCTATCGGTTGGTATGTAACTGAGAAGATCATTGAACCACGCCTAGCGAACACACCAATTGATGAAGATGCAGAGAAAGCACCAGATCTAGGTTCTTTCACTGAGCTTGAGTCTAAAGCGTTCCGTTACGCAGGTTGGGCGATGATGGCAGGTATTGCTGTTCTTATTGCTGCAATCATTCCAGAGAACTCAGCACTGCGTTCTCCTGAAGGTGAAATCACAGCGTTCTCTGCACCGCTAATGAAGTCTATCGTTCCATTGATCTTCATCTTGTTCATCATTCCTGGTTATGTTTACGGCCGAGTGTCTGGCACGTTTAAGACAAGTAACGACATCATCAAAGCGATGGCGGACACTATGTCTACAATGGGTGCTTACATCGTAATGTCGTTCTTCTGTGCTCAGTTCCTATCAGCATTCGCGCAGTCAAACATCGGTACCATGCTAGCGCTATACGGTGCGGAAGGTCTGAAAGCAATGAATCTACCAGGCGAAGCAACCATCATCGGTATGATTCTACTAACAGCTTCTGTAAACCTTCTAATTGGTTCTGCATCAGCGAAGTGGGCGCTAATTGGTCCAATCCTAGTTCCAATGCTAATGGCGGTTGGTATCTCTCCTGAGCTATCGCAAGCAGCTTACCGTGTTGGTGACTCTGTATCGAACATCATTTCTCCTCTAATGGTATTCTTCCCACTAGTGGTTGTTTACTGTCAGCGTTACGTGAAGTCGACAGGTATCGGCACTCTAGCGTCATTGATGATGCCATTCTCGATTGCAATGCTAATCGGTTGGTCAATCTTCCTAGTTGCTTACTGGACATTGGGTATTCCTCTAGGTATTCAAGCACCTTACACATACACAATGTAAATACCGCTTACTATTTAGGTGTTTGATATTTAGAAGCGCTGGTCGAAAGACTGGCGCTTTCTTTTTTAAGCTGGGAAGATTAGCTTGTGTGAGTTGCTATGCATCTTGCTTTCACTTCCTTATTCATACGGGTAGAATTTGCAATCTCTAGTCGTTTACTCATATAGCCGGAGTTTTCTTTGTCAGAATCTCAATTTACCCCTCAAGATGAACTGTTTATGCGCCGTGCGATGGAGTTGGCAGAACGTGCGGAATCTCAGGGCGAAGTGCCTGTTGGCGCGGTACTGGTAAAGGACGGAGAAATTATCGCTGAAGGGTGGAATGAATCTATTGGTCAACATGATGCTACAGCTCATGCTGAGATGCAGACGCTGCGTAAAGCTGGTCAAGCATTAGAGAATTACCGACTGCTAGATACTACGCTTTACGTGACGTTAGAGCCTTGCCCGATGTGTGCTGGGGCGCTGTTACATAGCCGAGTTAAGCGCATTGTATTTGGTGCGCCAGATTTAAAGGCTGGCGCTGCAGGTACAGTACTTAACTTGTTTGAACACCAAGCGGCGTACCACTATGCGGATGTTGAAAAAGGGCTGTTAGAGGATGAGTGCCGAGTTCAACTTCAAGCGTTCTTTAAACGTCGACGCAAAGAAAAGAAGCAAGAACGCAAAGTAATGCAGATGGGCGAAGCGAAACAAGGGCAAGAAAAAAGCGGGTAGGTTTTTTAAGCAAACATCTTATCAGAAGATGTTTGCTCACAGGATTATACCTCAGTGATGAGTTGCATAAATGCGCGGTGACGTGCAATCACCTTTTTCTTGTTGTTGCTTAGCATGCGCTTACGGCGGTTTGCGGCAACAGTTTTATTAAGGCGTTTTGACTGCATTTTACGTCTAAGCATAAAACGACCTCCTATCATGGTTAAAAACAAATCACATGCGGAACAGTGCAAAGGTAATTGATATTCCGGCAATACGGGATTTATACCCTGTAATTGTTACTGTTTTAAGAAACTTCGCAAGTGATCTTGGACACGATATTATGTATGGGTTTCATCAGAACAATTCAAGTGCACAATCTTTGTTTAAAAACTGCGCACTTAGTTTAGATAAATCTATTGTTCTTCGTTGAGGATAGACTCTGCTGCTGATGCTTCTGATGTCGCTTGGGCATCAGAAACGGCCGAATCTGTTACTTGAATCACTTTTAGGTCGTCGATACTGACATCGTCATTGTCCACCGTTTTCTGCTCAACATGACCGATAATACTCTGGTAGTAGCGTCGAATGTTCTCAACGTAATTACGCGCTTCATCACCTCGAGCAAAGCCATAGCGGGTCTGGCTGTAGTATTTCTTTTGACGCAGTAACGGTAGGCGATCTTTAACGTCAGACCACGCATCTGGGTTGCCGCCCTGTTTCTTCGTTAAGCGACGCGCATCCATCATATGACCGTAACCGACGTTATAAGAGGCTAAAGCAAACCAAATCTTTTCATGCTCTTCAATTGAGTCAGGAATACGTGACACCATTCTGCGTAAGTACTCAACACCACCACGCACTGACTGCTCAGGATCGAGACGATTGGTTACCCCAACGCTTTTCGCTGTCGGTAGTGTCAGCATCATCATCCCACGAACGCCCGTTGGTGATTTCGCTTTAGGATTCCAGTGGGACTCTTGATAGCCCAGTGCTGCCACTAAGCGCCAGTCAAATTCATCGGAATACTTTTTAAACAACGGCGACCATTTCGGTAGTTTTGAATCGAGCGCACGAATGAAAGCGCGAGTATCGACATAGTCAAAACTTCCCACGTGACCAATATACTTTTCTTCCAGTGAGGCTAAATGGCCAGATTGCTTAATGTTGCCAAAGAACTCAATCAATAGACCGTATAAGCTTTCATCTTGTGAGCGGCTTAAAAACCAAGAAATAGGTTGGTCTTCAGTAAGCTCGAATGCTAACGCAACATCAGGATAAATACGTTGTGACAGAGACAACTCTACCGAGTCAGCTAATGTAAAACGCAGTTGACCTTTAGATACTTTCTTGAGTAGGTCATTCACATCGGCATTAGGATCGATGTGGTAAGAAAAGTTAGGGTGCTTAGCTTTAATCTCCGCCAGTGTTTGATTGAAGTGCGAGTCACTCACAATACTTAAAACGTCGTTGCCGTCATTTTCTTCGATGAGTTTCGCTTGTCTATTTAGTAACTGCTCTAGGTTACGTGGACGCCAGCTACCTTTCTTATAAATGACTTGTTGACTGACATAGTAATAAGCTGGGCCGGGTCGAAACGACTTTAAACGTTCTGGAGATTGGCTTAATCCTGCGGCGATGATATCGATCTCGCCTTTTTCCAGTGCAGGGTACAGGCTAGAAATACGATAGGCCGGTTTCATTTCAAGTTGCACGCCTAGCTCATCAGCAAATTCACGCGCTAATTCATAATCCAGACCAGCAGGGCCATCTGGGCCGATATAGTAAGAGAGTTGGTTGTTCAACGTCCCCACACGTAATACGCCACGCTCTTTTATTAAATCTAGATCACTCTTAGGTTCTGATTCGATTTGACAGCCAGATAGCACTAATGCGCTGGCAAATAATATGCAGAGTGATTTTAGTTGGGTTAGGTAATGCTTCTTCATTCACGGCAATCTCATACATCCAGTAGGGCATTTATATCAAAGTGGTATAACAAGGCAAGACAATCACAGTAACTCTTAGTAATAGAGAACAATAAACAGCGTTTTCTGTCGAAATTCAAAATTGATGAAAAAAATGACGCAAACGGTTGCTTTTGGTGTTACATCACAAAAACAATTGCTATATAATGCGCTCGCAACGAAGAGGTGGAATCGGCATAGGTTTGAAAAACCTTCGGAATAGCTTCGAAGAAAACAGTGAAATGTATAGAGCAATTAGGTGCTCTAGAACATTTTAACCCACTGAATTTATTCCAATATCACCTTAATCAATTGCATAAGAGACCTAAGTACATGAGAATTTTTCGTGGCTCCCCAGCTCTATCTGAATTTCGTGTTAACAAGCTTCTAGAGCTTTGTCGTGAACTAGGCCTACCTGTAACAGGTATTTACGCTGAGTTTGCCCACTTTGCAGATCTAACGGCAGACCTAGATGCGTCTGAAGTTGAGAAACTAGAAAAACTACTGACTTACGGTCCGACAATTGAAGAGCACAAGCCAGAAGGTCTTCTTCTACTTGCGACTCCTCGTCCTGGTACTATTTCTCCTTGGTCTTCTAAGTCTACGGACATCGCGAATAATTGTGGCCTAGCTAAAGTTGCTCGTCTAGAGCGCGGTACGGCTTACTACATCGAAACATCATCTGACCTGTCTGAGCTTCAACTGGTTGAGCTTAAAGCGATTCTTCATGACCGCATGATGGAAGTTATCTTCACTGACTTCGATTCAGCTGCGGCACTGTTCCAAATTGCTGAGCCTGCACCAGTAGCGGACGTTGATCTACTTGCTGGTGGCCGTGCTGCGCTTGAAAACGCAAACGTTACCCTAGGCCTTGCTCTAGCGGATGATGAAATCGAATACCTTTACGATGCGTTCGTAAACAAGCTAGATCGCAACCCAACTGACATCGAGCTAATGATGTTTGCACAGGCGAACTCTGAGCACTGTCGCCATAAGATCTTCAACGCAGACTGGACTATCGACGGCGTTAAGCAAGAGAAGTCTCTGTTCAAGATGATCAAGAATACTTTCGAAACGACGCCTGAAAACGTACTGTCTGCATACAAAGATAACGCAGCAGTAATGGTAGGTTCTGATGTCGGTCGTTTCTTCCCGAATCCAGAAACTCGTCAGTACGGTTACAACCAAGAGAAAGCGCACATCCTAATGAAGGTGGAAACGCACAACCACCCAACGGCTATCTCTCCTTGGCCGGGTGCTTCGACTGGTTCTGGTGGTGAAATCCGTGACGAAGGCGCAACAGGTATCGGTGGTAAGCCAAAAGCAGGTCTTGTTGGTTTCACAACATCTAACCTACGTATTCCTGGTTTTGAACAGCCATGGGAAACAGACTTCGGTAAGCCAGGTCGCATCGTTAACGCACTCGATATCATGCTAGAAGGCCCGCTAGGTGGCGCGGCGTTTAACAACGAATTTGGTCGTCCAAACCTACTAGGTTACTTCCGTACTTACGAAGAGAAAGTAAACTCTCACGCAGGCGAAGAAGTTCGTGGTTACCACAAGCCAATCATGATTGCTGGTGGTATGGGTAATATCCGTGACGAGCACGTTCAGAAGAAAGAGATCCCGGTAGGTGCAAGCCTAATCGTACTTGGTGGTCCTGCAATGAACATCGGCCTTGGCGGTGGTGCTGCTTCTTCAATGGCATCTGGTCAATCAGCAGAAGATCTAGATTTCGCTTCAGTACAGCGTGAAAACCCAGAGATGGAGCGTCGCTGTCAGGAAGTGATCGACCGTTGTTGGCAGTTAGGTGATGCTAACCCAATCGCATTCATCCACGATGTGGGCGCGGGCGGTATCTCTAACGCACTTCCAGAGCTTGTTGATGACGGTGAGCGTGGCGGTATCTTCCAGCTACGTGATGTACCAAACGATGAGCCGGGCATGAGCCCTCTTGAGATCTGGTGTAACGAATCACAAGAACGTTACGTAATGGCCGTTGCGCCTGAGAACATGGCAGCATTCGATGCAATCTGTAAGCGTGAACGTGCACCGTATGCTGTTGTTGGTGTAGCGACTGAAGAGCGTGAGCTGAAACTTGAAGACTCACACTTCGACAACACGCCAATCGACATGCCAATGGATATCTTATTAGGTAAGACACCTAAGATGCACCGTGATGCGAAAACGCTAAAAGCGAACAACCCTGCAATCGACTGTGACGGCATTGAGCTAAATGAAGCGGTTGACCGCGTGCTGCGTCTACCAACGGTGGCTGAGAAAACATTCCTTATCACTATCGGTGACCGCACTGTAACTGGCCTTGTTGCACGTGACCAAATGGTTGGTCCATGGCAGGTACCAGTAGCTAACTGTGCGGTAACAGCGGCAAGCTACGATACTTACCATGGTGAAGCGATGTCGATGGGTGAGCGTACACCAGTCGCTCTACTAGACTTTGGTGCTTCGGCTCGTCTAGCGGTAGGTGAAGCAATCACTAACATCGCAGCGACAAACATCGGTGATATCAAACACATTAAACTGTCTGCTAACTGGATGTCTCCAGCAGGTCACCCAGGTGAAGATGCGGGTCTTTACGAAGCGGTGAAAGCGGTAGGTGAGGAGCTATGTCCAGCACTAGGCCTAACTATCCCTGTGGGTAAAGACTCAATGTCGATGAAGACTAAGTGGGAAGAGAACGGCGAGCAGAAAGAAGTAACTTCTCCGCTATCTCTAATCATCACTGCGTTTGCACGTGTTGAAGATGTACGTAAGACAATTACTCCTCAGCTTCGTACTGACAAAGGTGCTACGTCACTGGTTCTAATCGACCTAGGTAACGGTCAAAACCGTTTAGGTGCAACTGCACTAGCACAGGTTTACAAGCAGCTTGGTGATAAGCCAGCAGACGTTGACAGCGCAGCGCAGCTAAAAGGTTTCTACGAAGGCGTTCAAGCTCTTGTAACGAACGATCAAGTAGTGGCTTACCACGATAAAGGTGATGGTGGCCTATTCGTAACGCTTGCTGAGATGGCATTCGCAGGTCACTGTGGTGTTAAAGCAGACATCGCAGACCTTGGTGAAGATGCATTAGCAGCACTATTTAACGAAGAGCTAGGTGCAGTACTTCAGGTTAGGAACGACGACCTAGATGCTGTGCTTTCAACGCTGGCAGCAAACGGTCTTGAGGCGTGTTCACACGTAATTGGCAGCGTAGAAGCGTCTGACGAGCTAGTGATTACTTCTGGTGAGACAGTAGTTCTTGAGCGTAACCGTACTGAACTACGTACTATCTGGGCTGAGACAACGCACAAGATGCAAGGCCTACGTGATAACCCAGCATGTGCTGATCAAGAGCACGAAGCGAAGAAAGACAACTCTGACCCAGGTCTGAATGTTAAGCTAAGCTTCGATGTTAACGAAGATATTGCAGCGCCATATATCGCAAAAGGCGTTAAGCCTAAGATGGCAATTCTGCGTGAGCAAGGCGTTAACTCTCACGTTGAAATGGCAGCAGCGTTTGACCGTGCAGGTTTTGAAGCAACAGATATTCACATGAGCGACATCCTAACGGGCCAAGCGGTACTTGAAGAGTACCAAGGTCTAGTGGCTTGTGGTGGTTTCTCTTACGGTGACGTACTAGGTGCTGGTGAAGGTTGGGCGAAATCTATCCTGTTCAATGAGCAAGCTCGTAACCAGTTCCAAGGCTTCTTCCAACGTGAAGATACTTTCTCTTTAGGTGTATGTAACGGTTGTCAGATGCTGTCGAACCTGAAAGAGCTAATTCCTGGTGCGGACCTATGGCCACGCTTCGTTCGTAACGAATCTGAGCGTTTTGAAGCTCGCTTCAGCCTAGTAGAAGTACAAAAGTCTGACTCTGTATTCTTCGATGGTATGGAAGGCTCTCGTATGCCAATCGCAGTGTCTCACGGTGAAGGTCGCGTAGAAGTGCGTGATGCAGATCACCTAGCAGCGATTGAAGCGTCAGGTACAGTCGCAGTACGTTACGTTGATAACCACGGTAATGCGACTCAGCAATACCCGAACAACCCGAACGGTTCGCCAAACGCTATTACAGGTCTAACGACTCAAGATGGCCGCGTAACTATCATGATGCCGCACCCTGAGCGTGTATTCCGCACAGTAGCGAACTCATGGTCTCCAGAAGGTTGGGGCGAGAACGGTGCTTGGATGCGCATGTTCCAGAACGCACGTAAGAACGTAGGTTAATTGAGAAGACGTAATTTTTTTCTCTAGCAGCATAATGAAAGCGCAGATCGAAAGGTCTGCGCTTTTTATTTGATTAGACCTCTGTCATTCCATAGAGCGAAGAATGAGGGAGTAGGGAGTCTCTGTTGGTTTTCTACTCGCGTTGAGAGAGCCCCGACTCGTTCGTGCCTCACTCTTGAGGATGACGCTATTAATAATCTCCATTCTTTGAAAGAAACCATTAGCCAAACGATGGCTTTTAAGTTTTAATACCGCCCTTGCCAAGGGATGGTGTTAAACAGCTCAGCTTAGATGGAGTTATCAAGTTGACCGAATCCCTGATTAATCCCTTAGGAAATTAACAAATGTCTAAAAATCAAAAATTTGCCATTCGTGTTACAGAAAAACGTAACGGTTGGTGTGCAGAGATCACTCGCCAAGTGACTTCACGCAAAACGTCAGTATCTAAGCGTGAAACAGGCTTTGAAACTGAAGCTCAAGCTCAAGAGTGGGCTGAAAAAGAGCTTGCGAGCTTTGTTCAGAATCAAGCAGTTCGTAACGAGCGTAAAGGCGAAGCGCGTAAGGTTCGTGTTGAACGTGAAGAGCGTTTAGCACAAGAAGCAGCGGAAAAGAAAGCACGCCGTATTGAAGAAGCGAAACTTGCTGCAGCAGCACAAGCTGAACTTGATGATGAAGACGATTTCTTCGACGAAGAATAATCGCGACTCATAGCAAATAAAAAACCGCCCTATTTGGCGGTTTTTTTGTAGCTAGTTATTTGTAGTTCAAGTTAACGGAATTGACCCGCATCAGGCAAAAAGTCAAAACCAGCAGTGGCGAGCTTTGCTTCTAACGCGCTTTTATCGATATCGAAGTAAGCAACAAGTTTGTCTAAGTCACCGCCAAAATCATCACGTAGCTTCATGTTGACGATACTCATCAACATAATCGGATCCATGCTTTCAAAGTTCGCCAGATTCATTACTTATCCTCGAAGTCGGAAATAAGCAGGTTTGCAGCAGCAAAGGCGGCTTTATCACGCACTTCTTTAGGTAGAGATTCATCTGCCGCAATATCATTCAACGCTCTTACTGCGCATGAAATTGCTTGTGGGACATACGCTTGGTCACCACTGCCGATTTGAGCGTATAGCTCACGAACCAGTTCACAACAGCCATATACTTGCATAGCTTCAACTCCAATAAATGATAACTGCTCTCAAATATACACACTCGGTTTAGTAAACTCAAAGCTTAAGCTTGTTCTAGCTCAAGCCTTGTCGAGTAGTGCTTGAGATTTATACAGAGAAATCAATTTTGCAGTTGTTGCTCTAGTTGATACGTCACTTCACCGTCTAAACGAAGCTATTTGGCTAGCTCTTGTAAGTAGGGTTTTAAGATCCATAGATTACCTCCATCATTTTTTGACAGCTTAATGGAGTAAAGATGAATAGGGGATTAATAAGGGCACAAAACAAAAAAGGCGAGCTGTGTACGCTCGCCTTTTAAATCGTGATAGTAAGAGTATTATTCTTCAGCGTAGCCGTGCATACCAAGAAGTTCACCATCAAGGTAAGCTTCTTTTTCGTCTTTCATCACCAAACGCTCTTCAACCAGCCACTTAACTACCATAGGGTAAATTTTGTGTTCTTGAGTTTGAACGCGTTCAGTTAGAGTATCGACAGTATCTTCGTCGAAAATTGGCACTTTAGCCTGCAGAATAACAGGACCACCATCAAGCTGCTCAGTCACAAAGTGAACGCTAGTTCCATGCTCTTCATCACCAGCATGGATAGCACGTTGATAAGTGTTAAGACCAGGGTACTTAGGTAGCAGAGAAGGGTGAATATTAATCATGCGGCCCATATAGTGGCGAACGAATTCACCACTTAAAATGCGCATGTAACCAGCAAGTACGATGACATCTGGCTTATATTCATCGATCTGCTTCATCAACTCATGGTCAAAAGCATCACGGGTATCGAAGGCTTTAGGGTCAAGGAAGTGTGCCGCAGCACCGGCGTTCTCAGCGCGCTCTAAAGCATAGACATTGGCTTTGTTGGAAAATACTGCGGTAACACGACCACCAGTAATGTCCTTGTCACATGCATCAATGATTGCCTGCAGGTTAGAACCGTTTCCTGAAACTAAAACGACGATACTTTTCATGCTTATTTGATCTCTACTTGTTCTTCGCCAGCTGCAGCGTTTGCGATCTCACCGATAACCCAAGCGTTCTCGCCTTCGGCTTTTAATAGCTCAACTGCTGCGTCTGCTTGGTCTTTAGGTAGAGCAACAACAAGACCTACACCACAGTTAAATGTGCGGTACATTTCGTGAGTCGTTACGTTGCCTTTCTCTTGTAGCCATTTGAAGATGATTGGCCATTCCCAACTGTTACCATCAACAACCGCTTTAGCGCCTTCTGGAAGTACGCGTGGGATGTTTTCCCAGAAACCACCACCTGTAATGTGAGAAATCGCGTGGATGTCGTGTTTCTCAATCATTTTCAGTGCTGATTTAATGTAAATCTTTGTGGGTTCTAGTAGGTGCTCACCAATAGTGCGACCAGCTAGTTCTTCGTTTTTATCTGCGCCAGATACTTCAAGGATCTTACGAATCAGTGAGTAACCGTTTGAATGAGGACCGCTTGAACCTACTGCGATAAGTGCATCACCAGCGGCTACTTTTGTGCCGTCGATTACGTCCTCTTTTTCTACAACACCAACACAGAAGCCTGCAACGTCGTAGTCTTCACCTTCGTACATACCCGGCATTTCAGCCGTTTCACCACCGATTAGCGCACAACCTGCTTGTACACAGCCGTCAGCAATACCAGAGACTACGTCAGCTGCTGTATCAACATCAAGTTTTCCTGTTGCGTAGTAATCTAGGAAGAACAGTGGCTCAGCACCTTGAACAATAAGATCGTTCACGCACATTGCAACTAGGTCAACACCGATGGTGTCGTGCTTTTTCATATCCAAAGCAAGACGAAGTTTAGTACCCACACCGTCAGTACCAGAAACCAATACTGGCTGCTTATATTTAGTTGGCAGTTCACATAATGCGCCAAAACCACCAATACCACCCATTACTTCTGGGCGACGTGTACGTTTTACAGCACCTTTAATACGGTCAACAAGCGCGTTGCCTGCATCGATATCAACGCCAGCGTCTTTGTAGCTAAGAGATGTGTTATCAGCACTCACAGGGAAGTCCTCGGTTTTTAAGTTGGATATGAAAACGGCGCTATTCTAACAGTGGATAAACCCATATAGCAAACGTTTGCGTAAGTTTTTTTATGCCATGATTAGGCAGAAATTGAGAACGAAATCGTTTATAATCTGGAGGTTTGATTAAATTTTACCTGAAATCCGGAGATGGAAATGAAAGTTGTTGAAGTGAAACACCCTCTAGTGAAGCACAAACTTGGTCTAATGCGAGAAGGTGATATCAGCACGAAGCGCTTCCGTGAGCTAGCGACAGAAGTAGGTAGCCTACTGACTTACGAAGCAACAGCAGACTTTGAAACAGAGAAAGTGACCATTGAAGGTTGGAACGGTCCAGTGGAAGTGGACCAAATCAAAGGTAAGAAAGTAACGGTAGTGCCTATCCTACGTGCAGGTCTAGGTATGATGGATGGCGTTCTTGAGCACATGCCGAGCGCACGTATCAGTGTTGTTGGTATCTACCGTGATGAAGAGACGCTTGAGCCAGTACCATACTTCAACAAGTTAGCGTCTAACATGGACGAGCGTATCGCGCTTGTTGTTGACCCAATGCTTGCAACAGGTGGTTCAATGATCGCAACAATCGACCTTCTAAAAGAGAAAGGTTGTAAAGCAATCAAGGTTCTTGTTCTAGTAGCTGCGCCAGAAGGTATTGAAGCGTTAGAAAAAGCTCACCCAGATGTTGAGCTATTCACAGCTGCAATCGATGAGAAGCTTAATGACAAAGGCTACATCGTTCCTGGTCTAGGCGATGCGGGTGATAAGATCTTCGGTACGCTATAAGCGGTCGATAGTGAATGATTTAAAAAGGGAGTCGATTGGCTCCTTTTTACGTCCTGTCATTCTATAGACCGACGAAGGAGAGAGTAGGGAATCTGTTTTGTTGAGAGATCCCCAACTCGTTCGTTCCTCACTCTCTAGGATGACGGGCAGAAATTAAAAGGGCTGACGTATTACGCCAGCCCTTTTGCAGTATCTTCTATTTCTTCAGACTTAATGTGCCGCCGCCTTTTGGCTTTGCTGGGTGCTGCGCTTTATCTGAAACAGGCTTATAGAAAGTCTTGCCTTTAGCCTGCTTACCTTTTGGCTC
Source organism: Vibrio sp. 2433-A1 (assembly GCF_056726085.1). Lineage (NCBI taxonomy): Bacteria > Pseudomonadati > Pseudomonadota > Gammaproteobacteria > Vibrionales > Vibrionaceae > Vibrio > Vibrio sp. 2433-A1. Next base: position 7,241 of record NZ_JBRESC010000007.1, on the reverse strand, counting down.
ACTGTGTTTATCGCTGTTGCGACCCTTCTTAGAGTTTGGTGCGTGACGGAACTCGTCGGCGTTGCGGCCTTTAAAGGTGCGTTGTTTTTGGTTGCGGCGAGCTTTTGATTCCTGATTTTCTTCGCGGCTATCGAAGAGCTTAGCATCAGTCGCGCGGCGGATACGTTTACCTTTAGCGTCCATCTTTGATGCTTCTTCTGTGCCGCTTGAGTCTTCACACATCGCCAGGATCTCAGCAACTTCTGCATCTGTTAGGTAGCGCCATTGACCGTTAGGGATACCATCTAGAGAGATGTTCATAATACGCACACGACGAAGCTTAAATACTTCATAGCCTAAGGCTTCACACATACGACGAATCTGACGGTTTAAACCTTGCGTCAATACGATACGGAATGAGTATTTAGTCTCTTTAGTTACAGTACAAGGAAGCGTTACTGTGTCGAGAATGTTGACGCCTGAAGACATCTTCTTGATGAAGTCATCGCCGATCGGCTTATCAACACGTACTACGTACTCTTTTTCGTGGTTGTTACCGGCGCGAAGAATTTTATTGACGATATCACCGTCATTAGTCAGGAAAATAAGACCATCAGAGGGTTTATCTAGACGACCAATCGGGAAAATACGTTTTTTGTGGCCAACGAAATCAACGATATTGCCCGGAATATCACGTTCGGTGGTACAGGTAATGCCAGTTGGTTTATTAAGTGCGATGTAAACAGGCTTGTCAGTGGCAGCGGCGATAGGTTTATCATCGACACGGACATCATCACCTAGCTGGACTTTGGTGCCCATTTCAGGCACTTGACCATTAATAGTGACACGACCTTGCTCGATGAGGCGGTCAGCTTCGCGGCGCGAGCAAAAACCAGTTTCACTAATAAACTTATTAAGGCGTTTAGCGTTATCTTGTGACATGTTGTTCTCCTAACGTTTCACAACGGCGGTTAAAAGGTGGGCTGGCCGAAAAAAAGAACAGCACATAGAGGGCGCGCATTCTAGCACTGTGCTAAGCGTTAACCCAGTCGTTTTTGGTGACGTTCGCGAGTTTCGATTTTTTTCTCGGCACTTTTTCGTAGTAAAACGTACACCGCCCCCGTCCCTCCGTGAAAACGCTGGGCACTGTGAACACATTGCACTTCTTTAATTTGCATCAGCCATTGGGCTACGAAGCTTTTCATTAGTGCTGGTGGATTTGAGCGTTCACCTTTGCCATGAACAATCACGACGGTGCGAATATCCATACGCATACATTGCTTTAAGAACTTAACCACTTCATCGCGTGCTTGTTCTAGGGTGCGTTTATGCAAATCTAATCTGGCTTGAATAGGGTACTTGGCAAGGCGCAGCTTTTTATAAACGCCATCTTGTACCCCGTCACGTTTGAACTCGATGATATCATCAGGCTTAATCATCTCTGCGTGATCGATAGAAAGATACTCAGGGTCACCTTCGGTAAGCCAAATCGCAGCTTCACGTTTAGCAAGTTGAGAATCAGAGACCTGATGCTGTTTTTTATGCTCAGTAGTATCTTGTTGAAGAGGTTTTACGTCGCCCATCATTTGTTGAAAGAGGGCAAAATCATCGTCTTGAGACATAACGACATCTCAGAGTGGTAATCAATGTAACTATTATACCAATGATGAAGCTTAGGTGATCAGAAAAAATAAAAAACCGAAGCAGACAAGGTATCTACTTCGGTGCATAGCGAACGTCTATTCAATGAATAGGGCTAAGCGATTCTAGTGAGGAGATTTGTCGTTCACAACTTTGTAGATGAAGTAACCGCCGTAGAACAGCATAAGACCAAAGGCTGCAAAGATTACCATCATTGAAGATAGACCTACTGCATTACCAAATAGGAGATCAAGCCAAAAGTCCATAGTCACTTCCTCTAGTTACCTGTGTGAAGACAAGGATTAAGGTAATGCGTGGTTAAATATGCAACACTGATCTGGATCAAATGTTGTTATTAGGTTGCGTATTTGTTTTTAGTGGTGTGTTTTTGCTCACACTTCATGCTCGGTCGATGGTGTTTTATACAAGCGAACTATTAATTTGAAAAACTTAATGAAAATGGCTTGCGTTAAAATCCAGAATCCGTAATATACGCTCTCGTTGACGGGCAATGAGCTCGAAGAAATATCTCGGTGAATAGCGTACTTGGTAACGCATCTCGGAGTTTTGGAATAGCGGACCAGAGGGTAACCCTCCTTAAACGCAAACTCCATCGTCAACATTTTCGGTGAATAGCGCAGCTTGGTAGCGCATCTGGTTTGGGACCAGAGGGTCGGGGGTTCGAATCCCTCTTCACCGACCATATTTAGAAAAAGGCTCTGCAGAAATGCAGAGCCTTTTTTGCATCTGTGGTTTAGAGATTCGAACCAGCGTGGGTTCGTCTGATATTAGAATCTGGCTCTTCACCGACCATTTTTAAAGAAGGGCTTTGCAGAAATGCAGAGCCTGTTTTGCATCTTGAGATAAAAGATCGGTCATTCCACAGACTGACGAAGGAAGGAGCAGGGAATCCCCTGATGTCGAGTGAGGACTATTAGAAATCCCCAACCCGCTCGTTCTTCACTCTTGAGGATGACGTTAAGACTAATAGCGAAGTGTCCTCAGTATTCAAATTCACATAATGCCGCTTTGCTTTTGGACAGCTGAGTCACTTTGAAGCCCCCTTCTTTAAGTAGCGCAAGAACATTATTTTCACCAATGAGGTGCAAAGTACCGACAACCACTAGATACGTTCCCTTGTTCTCTTTAGACCAACTTGGGTTAGTAAGTTGCTGGGCCCAGTTTAGGTTTCGGTCAGTAAGGAAAGCGGTTTCAAACTCTTCCGACATTTCGGTCAGTTGGGCAAATTCGTTCAGTTTTTCGATATCTCCTGCCTTCCAAGTTTTAATCAAGCAGTGAGTCATTTCTTCAGAGTGATCAAACTCTTCAATCGCACTCAAAAGAAGCTCTTTTCCTGACTCTTTTTGTCCTGTTAAAAGGTCAATTTGAAACTGGAGAGGCTCTAGGCTGATGACAGGAATATTTTGAAAAGTAGCTTTATAAGTTAGGTGCGTATCGACACCGTACGCCGCTTTATAGCCTAAATACTCAATCTGTTTCATCTGAACCGCGAGCGCTGTTGCCCACGGTGGGGAGTTTAGCAATTGAGGGGCATTCAGCTCTAACAGATTGGCGATCCCTTTCAACTCGCTTTGTTGTTTTGTTGTTAGGACATCTTTGCTCAGCAATGTCACGGGTGGGTAAGTTAGGCCCTGACTCTTACGCACGTCTGTTTCAATAATCAACCCATTACTGGTCTGTAATGCGTCCATGATCTGGTTATTTAACGGGAACATGCTGTCATCACCGACATGCACGGAACCGAGTATGTAGTAATTCAACTTACCCTTTGTTGCTTGCCAAAATAGTGGCTCGGAAAGAGTAGTGGTCGAGTAGATTAAAGCAATAAACGGGATAAGTAGTTTGTGCATTAAGTATGAGTTGCCTTACTGAAAAATTGTTGAATCCAAAATTATCAACGTATTTTGACGAGACAATTGTGAGTGTTAGATCACATTTCGAATTCTAGTTACTCGCTTCAGTTTATGACAACTGAACGGGAGATGTGATCACTATTCACGAATTGCATCCATTTGAGGAGGAAAGCTGTGATTTACTTCTCAGTAATCTCGTCAAAATAAGTTAGTCGAAATTAACGTTAACTGTAACCTTATGTTTATAAAGTACTTTTAGTTTTTAGGTTTTGTGAGGTTTGAATCAGATCACTTTCGATGATGATTAATTTTACGATGAAAAATAACTCAGGCTATTGTGATGGCATCTTGATTTTGACGCCAAACTTTTCAGGCTTCGCTCCACTTTTAAGGGTAAGTAAGATGCTTAAACAAACTTTCATCGCGACTTCAGTATTAGCAACGTTAGCGGGTTGCGCATCGTTTCAGTCTACTGAGCAAAATGTCGTTAACTCACTTGCAGCAAACTTAGATGTTCAATATGAAGTACTCACTAACCATGGTGCTAACGATGGTCTTGCATGTCAGGAACTAGGCGCTGAGTGGGCCTCTTGTAACAAGGTCAACATGACACTCGTTAATCAAGGTGAAGCGATTGACTCAAAAAATTGGGCTATTTACTTCCACAGCATTCGCCTGATTTTGGATGTTGATAATGAGCAGTTCAAAATCTCACGTGTAACCGGTGATCTACACAAACTTGAGCCAACTGATAAGTTTGATGGTTTTGCGGCGGGTGAAGAAGTGACGCTTCCTTTAGTTGCTGAATACTGGCAGCTGTTTGATACGGACTTCTTGCCGGGGGCCTTCGTTGCTGCGCCGAACGCAGAGCCGAAGATGATTGCTTCGCTAAACACTGAAGACGTGACTTCTTTCGTGACTGGCCTTGAAGGCGACAACCTAAAACGTACACCGGATGACAACAACGTATTTGCCAACGCTGTATCTCGTTTCGAGAAGAATGAAGATTTAGCAAAACAAGACGTATCAACCACGTTGCTGCCAACACCAATGTTTGTTGAAGCGGGCAAAGGTACAGTAGATATCTCAGGTGGCATTGCACTACCTAAAGATGCGTTTGATACGACTCAATTTACCGCAATCCAAGATCGTGCAGAAGTGGTAGGTGTGGACGTTCGTGGTGATCTTCCTGTAAGCATCACTGTTGTTCCAGCAGACTTCACCGGTGAATTAGCAAAATCTGGTGCTTACGAGATGAGCATCAAAGGCGACGGTATTGTGATTAAAGCGTTCGACCAAGCAGGCGCTTTCTACGCAGTACAATCTATCTTTGGCCTGGTGGATAGCCAAAATGCTGATTCTCTACCACAACTGTCTATTAAAGATGCGCCTCGTTTTGATTACCGTGGTGTGATGGTGGATGTGGCTCGTAACTTCCACTCTAAGGACGCAATCCTTGCAACGCTAGACCAAATGGCAGCGTACAAGATGAACAAACTTCACCTTCACCTAACCGATGATGAAGGCTGGCGTTTAGAAATCCCGGGTCTGCCTGAGCTGACAGAAGTGGGCGCTAACCGTTGTTTCGATACACAAGAGAAAAGCTGTTTACTGCCTCAGCTTGGCTCTGGTCCAACGACAGACAACTTTGGCTCTGGTTACTTCAGCAAAGCAGACTACGTGGAAATCTTGAAATATGCGAAAGCACGTAACATTGAAGTGATTCCAGAAATCGATATGCCAGCTCACGCTCGTGCAGCAGTAGTATCAATGGAAGCTCGTTACGACCGCCTAATGGAAGAAGGTAAAGAAGCTGAAGCGAACGAATACCGTCTGATGGATCCTCAAGATACATCAAACGTAACGACGGTTCAGTTCTACAATAAGCAAAGCTTCATCAACCCATGTATGGAATCTTCAACTCGCTTTGTTGATAAGGTGATTTCAGAAGTGGCAGCAATGCACCAAGAAGCTGGCGCTCCACTAACAACTTGGCACTTCGGTGGTGACGAAGCAAAGAACATCAAGCTAGGTGCTGGTTTCCAAGACGTTAACGCAGAAGATAAAGTAAACTGGAAAGGCACGATTGACCTGTCTAAACAAGACAAGCCGTTTGCACAGTCTCCACAATGTCAGACGCTAATCACAGATGGCACAGTCAGTGACTTTGCTCACCTTCCAAGCCACTTTGCAGAGGAAGTGTCGAAGATTGTTGCTGAGAAAGGCATTCCAAACTTCCAAGCTTGGCAAGATGGTCTGAAGTACAGCGACGGCGAGAAAGCGTTCGCTACAGAAAATACTCGCGTAAACTTCTGGGACGTTCTTTACTGGGGCGGTACTTCGTCAGTGTACGAGTGGTCTAATAAAGGCTACGACGTGATTGTTTCTAACCCAGACTACGTGTACATGGATATGCCATACGAAGTTGACCCGAAAGAGCGTGGTTACTACTGGGCAACACGTGCAACGGATACTCGTAAGATGTTTGGATTTGCACCAGAGAATATGCCTCAAAACGCAGAAACTTCTGTAGACCGCGATGGCAACGGCTTTACCGGTAAAGGTGAGATTGAAGCGAAGCCTTTCTACGGCCTGTCAGCACAGCTTTGGTCTGAGACAGTACGTAACGACGAGCAATATGAGTACATGGTATTCCCTCGCGTACTTGCAGCTGCTGAGCGTGCATGGCACCGTGCTGATTGGGAGAACGACTACAAAGTTGGGGTAGAGTACTCGCAAAACTCTAATTTAGTAGATAAAGCAGCTCTAAACCAAGACTACAACCGTTTCGCGAACGTACTTGGCCAACGTGAACTGGCTAAGTTAGAGAAAGCGGGTATCGACTACCGCCTACCGGTACCAGGTGCGAAAGTAGAAAATGGCAAGCTTGCAATGAACGTTCAGTTCCCAGGTGTTGAACTGCAATATTCACTAGATGGTGCAAACTGGCTGACTTACGCTGACAGCGCCCGTCCGGAAGTAGAAGGTGAAGTGTTCATCCGTTCAGTGTCTGTGACTGGCGAGAAAGCAAGTCGAGTGACTAGGGTGAAATAATTCTCCCTTCCTTCCGATATAGACGGAAAGGAAAAATGCCCGGCCAGTGATGGCCGGGCGTTTTTATTTTCTAACCTTAAACCACCTTCTTTAGAAGGTGGTGATCGTTCCTTTGGGCTATGCCCGAAGAACGCTCATGTTCAAGATGTCCTCGTTTGTAACCAGCAAATGAAGGAAATAAAGAACATGAGCAAATATGAATCCGCCTCACACGTATATTATAGGTGTCAGTACCACATAGTCTGGACGCCAAAATACCGCCTGAAAATCTTGAAAGGCAATTTGGGTAAGGAGCTTTACCGAAGTATCTATATCTACAGTAATATGAAGAACTGTAAGGTTGTAGAGCTGAATGTTCAAGTAGACCACGTGCATCTGGTCGTGAGATTGCCACCTAGCTTGAGTGTTTCGACATATATGGGTTTTGTAAAAGGACGAACCGCAATTCGCTTGTTCAACAAATTTCCGTATTTAAGAAAGAAGAAATTATGGGGTAACAAATTTTGGCAAAGAGGCTACTTCGTTGATTCAGTAGGGATGAATGAGGAAATTATACGTAGGTATGTCCGGCACCAAGATCGTGTTGGAAAGGAAGAAGAAGAGCGTCAGATGCGTTTGGGGTTAGAAAACTAACAGTGAGCCCCCTTTTAGGGGGCCTTTCAAAGCCACCTGCTATGCAGGTGGATTTTTACT